>CAYGIL010000027.1:6032-7575 GCA_964349965.1 uncultured Candidatus Saccharibacteria bacterium
AGCGCAAAGTACTTTGTTGTCACCGGACCTACAAAGAAAAGTGCGAGAAGTACGAGGATAACAGTAAGCGAAGTGGAGATAGAACGCACAAATGACTGCTCCACACTCCGACCGACTATGTCTTTGAAGTGTTCAGGTGATTTGGAGTTTTGTTCTTTCAAATTTTCTCTGATACGATCGAAGATCACGATAGTGTCTGAAACCGAGAGGCCAAGTATAGTGAGTACAGCGACCACAAAGAGTGTATCTAATTCAACTCCATAAAAATGCGCGAGCGCTGCAAAGATGCCGACCGGTATTATCACATCATGTAGAAGTGAAACGATCGCGATAAAGCCGTACTTCCAAGATGACACTGGCAGAGATACTTTTCTAAATGCAAATGCAATGAAACAAATGATCGCGATCGAGATGAGAGTGACTGCAATGATCGCTTTTCTCGTGAGTTCCCGACCGACCGAAGGACCGATAGAGTTAAAATTGGTTTCAGTGAGCACGCTCACGTCTTCTCGAGTATAATCAGGCTTACCCGAAAGTGTCTTTAGAAGTGTTGTATGCTCTTCGTCAGTCAAGTGACGGGACTTCACGATATAACCCTTCTCTCCGACTGGCTGAAGTAACACTGTACCGTAGCCTAAGTCATGAAGCTTGGGTTCGAGGGTTTCCTGTGCTGGACGAGCTTCAGTGTATTTTACTTCTGTTAGTGCCCCACCCTTGAAATCTATGCCGATATTGAGCCCGAACACGAGAACAGAGATGATCGAAAGGATCACCAAGGCAACTGAGATACCGATAAATATTTTTTTGCGTCGAATGATAAACATATATTTTATTTACTCAAGCCTGAACTGAATAAAAATCGACTAAATTTGTTTTCCGGAATTAATGTGAGCACTCGGAGAAAAACTCGAGTTACCACAATTGCAGAAAACATAGAAACTATAACTCCCATACCGAGCGTAAGCGCAAATCCTTTGATGAGAGATGTACCGAACCAAAACAGTATAAGTGCGGTGATAATATTTGAAATATTTGAATCACGGATAGAGAACCATGCTCGAGAAAACCCGAGCTTTACTGCCTCTTTTACAGTTCTTCCCGAGCGAAGTTCTTCTTTTACACGTTCGAAGATAAGCACATTCGCATCCACTGCAATACCCATCGAGATAATAAATCCGGCAATACCCGCAGCCGTGAGTGTAACAGGCACGAGCTTGAAAAGTGCGAGGATAATAAACACGAAAATCGAAAGAGAGACTGCTGCTACAAGTCCCGGCAACCGATACCAAAGCATCAGGAAAAGAGCGACGAGTAAAAACCCGATAACCGCAGCCTTTACTCCAGCATGCACCGCAGATTCACCGAGAGTTGCGCCTATCGTCTGCGTAGAGAGAAGAGTTATTGGCACAGGAAGTGCTCCAGAGTTCAACCGTCCGACGAGAGCCTTCGCCTCTTCTCGGCTAAATCCACCGGATATTACCGCTTGACCGCCAGTGATCTCTTCGTCCACGCGCGGTGCAGAGATGAGCACTCCGTCGAGGTA
>CAYGIL010000028.1:0-7504 GCA_964349965.1 uncultured Candidatus Saccharibacteria bacterium
AGCAAACTTTCCGCCCTCATCCGACATTGCCACCCCTACTCTTTTTTTACCATAGTCCACTCCAAGAATTCTCATACCCTAAACTTACCATTAAGAGCCGATCACTGCGAACAAACCAACAAAGCATAAACTCCAAAGTTAAACCTTGATTTTATATCAAGTGTTGCAATTACTTGTTGAACCTATGATAAGCATTGTGGTATACTGGTTTAGTGGCTGAAACATACAAGAGGAACCCGAACACTAAATGTATTGTCTGCGGTAGAGAGATTTACAGAAGACCTTTTCAACTCAAAATAAATAACGAACGAGTTTTTTGTAGCGCAATGTGTTATGGTATTGCCTGTAAAAAAGAGCATCCTTGCGCAATCTGTGGCCAGCCAATTAGAGCCGGACTAAACAAAAAGACGTGTAGCAGGGGATGTTCAAACGAACAGAGAGCTGGTATAAAATATAAAATCGGTAGTCCTCGTGACAAGGTAAAATCCCAGCAAGCTCTAAAAGTAAGACTGACCGTGGAAAGAGGAAAAAATTGCGAGCGTTGCGAGTATAATAAATATGAGATACTACAAGTTCATCATAAAAATCGAGATAGGGAAAATAATAATCTCGATAATTTAGAGTTAATTTGCCCAAATTGCCACTGCGAAGAACACTTCATGGAGAAGAGTTCCGGTTCAGTTAAGAAAGGTTGAATTAAATAACGGAAGGGTCGGATAATGGTATTCCACCGGTCTTGAAAACCGGCGCCCGCAAGGGCTTGCGAGTTCGAGTCTCGCCCCTTCCGCATTTATAAAAATAGTGGCTTTTGCCACCTATTTTTGTAAATGCGGTGTATATTGAACGAAGTTCGAATGTACTTCGGACAAAATCCGCAGGATTTTGACGAATGATACTTGCGCTTCGCACGCTCGCTATCGCTCGCAACCCAAAACCAAAAATTTCCTTACAATTCTTCTTTCGGCGGGGGTGTGGGGGGAGCCGGCAAAAAATGGAAAGGAAAATTTTTGGTTTTGGTTCCGCCGCTTCATTCCTCCAGAAAGGACTTGTATTTATATTTTAGCATTATGGTGATATTTTGTCCGTCCTTTCCTCCGTCATTCGCGTCGGTGCGAGGCGCTACCATATCCGCGTTTGGTGCTAATTCTAGCGTCCGCTCACACTTCGCAACCACCTCGCATAGGCCGCTCGCATTCGCTCACGATGCTTGCTCGGTGTTTGCTTCGTATTCGCTCTGCGACTTCGTTCGAAATTGTGATAACCCTAAAAAACAATAAATTTTGGTTACGACATTTCCTTCTGTTTTGCTCGCATAAGAAAGACGAGCGTGCGGGCTTGTTGACGATAAAATTGCTGATTATGCGTAAACTCTCCACTTTTTTCAAGCAAGTGAGCACATTCGTGAGAGTAGACTTCGTAAAAATCTTGCAAACTTGAGTCCGACACATCAGGCTTATTGAAATTTGCAACACGATATTCCGATAGGTTTTTTAGATTCCATCCAAGCATATTTCTTGCTGGATTTGCGTGTGCAAGGGATTGTCCAGATTCATAATATAGCGTATTTGTAGTGTCTTTAAATATTGGAACAAACTCAGACATGGACTCATTAAGAGTTTTGATACGAACATCCATTGCCTGGAATGCTGGAAGATTTTTTTCAATCTGTGTTCGAACAAATTCTGGTTGTTGTTCATATGCTTCCAAGGAGAAATCAGCAACATTTCTCCCTGACTCTTCATCGTTTCTTCGATCTGTAGCATGTCGTTCATATTGTTCTTTCCCTTCACGGAGTTTGTCACGGAGAAATTTTGGAATTTTATCCCAGTTGCTTCCGCTTTGTAGTGGTGGACCACCTCTTGTTGCAGATCTTCTTAGTTCGTGAAGTGAATAGGTCCTATCTTCAATTTCTACAACTGGTAAATGTACCAATAGTTCAACGAGCTTCCCTCTCTCTAAATAGTTTCTAACATCCGTAATTGGCTTTCCTTCGCGTAAGCGTTGTGCATCTTGCAAGATTTTATTTTGTACATCATCAGACTGTTCGTAGTAATAATCATACGGAAGATTTTCAAGTTGAATTACATGACCCTTTTCGATATCTTGCCTAAACAACTCAAGGTATGCTTTAATTTTGAGTAGTGGTAGATACTCTTGCAATGCTGGTAAAAATTCTTGCTTCCGTGCGATATCATTTCGAGAGCGAGTGAGCGAAATTGAATCGGGGATACTTATAACAACACCTCGTTTCTCAAGTAATTTTTCCACATCGTACATTTTTGTCTTGAAATCAGAATCTATTGCTTTAACAAACAATCCACGTTGGGTAATCACATTATTTGGAGCATCGTACACTGCAACAGACCCTAAATCAGGAATTTCAAGTTCAGCAAGTTTTGCTTGAGGACTGTTAAGTTGTTGATTGTTCAAAGAAATCTCAACCACAGTACTATCAACAAGACTCGCATATGTGCTCGCCGCATTCTTTATAAATGCACCTTCTACTGTAGGTGACGCCGTTGCAATTGTCTTTTCGATTGTGGTGCCTTTGAAGTCTCCTTGCTCCTGCTCAATTTGAATATCCAGGTCAATAATCATACTGGATTCATTTCTTTGCGGTGCGATTCGTAATTTATTTACTACTCCATCACCAATACTTGTCTGCATCATCACCTCTTTTGCATCACGGAACAACGTAAAAACACCCTGTCCAAAATAACCAATCGCCTCCTTGTTGTCAATTTTTGTAGATTCCCCGGGTATAAGAAAATAATTCACAACATCCTGGAGTTTCATTCCTCCACGATCTTCAATACGGACAGTGACCTCGTCTTCCTGACGAGAGAACACATCAAGGGTAATTTTTTTATCAGTTGAATCATTTGATTTAACTGCAACATCATGACCGTTTTGAATCAATTCACGGATGAATAGGTAAGGATTATTAACACCCTGATAATAGATTGGGTGAATGATTTCACGGCGAATATGATCCTGATTTTTACCAGTTGTTTTTTCATCAACAATCTTTTCCAGATCATCTGCAGATCCGGCGAATTGTTGAATTGCGCGCTCATTCAACCTTTTTGTTTGAATAAGTTTAGAAAGGGTTGTGTGCCGACTCTCATTCAAGACAATTCTTTCGGGAGACTGGGTCAAATTTGTCTTTTCGTCACTACGGAGGAAATCAACGATTGCACGTATTTTTTCAGGGACCTGGCTAATCGGTATAGGTGATTTGTGCTGTACAATAGTCCACCCAGTAGCAAGATATTCTCCGCTATAATCTCGTAATTGAGCAAATGCATCATATAACTGTTCTTTCTCAGTATCTGGTAATTGAGCAATTTTTTCTCTATACACCAATAAGAATTTCTCAGTAAAAGAGTCTACTTCACCACCCTGGGCTCTTGGGTGTAACATTTGTGAAAGAAAACGAAAACACCACACGGATGTGCTTTCATCAAACTCTTGAAGACGAGCAGATATATTCTCTATTCGTTCTTCTGTTAATAATCTTTCATCAAGGTATTTAACTTGAGCAAATACAGGCGCTATTTTTTCAAAAGAAGTATCTGATAAATTTCCAAAATTAAGTGATCGGCGAACGAGCCGTTCAACTGAGTCGCGGTCTGATTGACTAAAAGAATGTATTACACGATTTATTGCAACAGTTTTTTCATATGAGAGCTCTGTGGTAGATAATGACTTTGATTCTTCCTCTTTTACTACTCCTGGGTCTCTGTCAAAAAAACCGCGATCATTGTGAAAAATACGCATTCCTTGTATGTTAATCTTTCCTCCATTATCTTCTTCTTCACGAATAATGTCCCCGTTGCGATCTATGACCAAGACTTTATAAAGACTCCTTGCTTCTTTTTCTGTGTCAGATATATATTTATATTTATCACCGGTAGGTGTGGGTGTAAAAACTGGTTCTGATAACGTACATTTCCACACATCTTCCGTAGAATCATAAACTACTGAACGAAATTGCTCAGTAGAGAGGGGGGTATTTGTTTCTGAATCAATTAATTGAAGCTTGTAGTCCTTTCCATTCCCGATTTCTTGAATTTTTACATGCCATAATTCAGACTGGTACGGACTAACAGTTACCTTCACTGCTTCTTCGGTATAATGATACGCATTGGCTGGAAGAGTAAACGGTGGGGCATCTTTTAGCTCACTATCTATAAGTTCATTCCCTTGGAAATCAAAATATCGAACATTCAAAAATGTTGTCTCGGTGTGCCAACTCCCATCATAATGTACGTTTTTTTCTTTATATTCTTTAATACAGAGTAGCTTTGTCCCATTTGGTGTTTCAAGTACTTTGGTCTTAAGTGAATCTGGTGTTGTTATATCGAGAAGTATGTTTCCGTCGACGTCTATTATACAAACTTCTGATTCTGTTGAGGATCTATACTCAGCAACAATAAAATTCCTTCCATCAACTTCAATATGATTACCAAACACATATTCATTATGATCACGTTTTTCTGAACCTTCTCTGTGTTTTACAAAGACAACTCGCTTCCCCATATGAAGTTCAACCTTATCCTTACGATAGAAATTAACTAATTTAGTAGGATTGAGCTCACTCTCATGCTGTGGCTGTATTTGATTATAAAATTCAGAATGAGTCAAAACAGTCCCATTAGGAAGAAGATATTTGTTACCGAAACGCGAGAGAATGCCATTTTCATTTGAACGATGCAAATCTACTTGCTCATCAGTCATCAAGGGTAATCGTTCGCCACTATCAAAATCAAATATTACTCGCCCAGTGACAAAAAGTCTTTTTTCTCCAAAAGTAAATGCGCGGGCGTATTTGTCATTTGAGTTAAATTTTTTATCAGAAAAGGTTCTGGTTACAGGATCAAAAAAAGTAATCTCTTTCGTGTCGCTGTTATATATAGGCAAAAGACCAAATAGTAATTTCCTGTCAGTCATTGATGTTCCTCCCGTTGAGATCTCACCCTGATACACTTTTCCGTCTTCCGCAATCAAGTTATCTCTGTTCCAATATTCCACCGAATACCAATCTTGGTTGGATACCTGTTGGAGCTCTGGATGATTAACCAAGAAAGCAGATTTATCATTAGTATAATTTTTAATTCCTGGAAATGGGTGCTGTTCAATTTGTACCATCCCCAAACCTCGAATTCCTGCAATCGCTAACGATGAGACTAGCTCTGGGTTCTGTCCAAGTGTTGCAAAATCTTTTGTTGCTTTGATTGTTGCCTCATCCATCTTTCCCGATAAGGCTGAACCAACAAAATATGAACTTATGTTTGAGGGAAATTTATTTGCAATATCAAGAAGCATTTGTGCTGTTTCTGGATTAAGAGTTGCTCCATATCTTTTCAAATACGCTCTTGCCTGATTAACGTTATCAAAATTAAGAGCTGTAAAATTTTGCTCAACAAAATCATTTATATCTCGATACGTTCCTTCCCTAGATTCAATCAACTTTTGAGCTTCTTGCTTTGCTGTAATTTTTCGTGTTTCTGTAGCCTCGGCCTTTCCATAAGCACCGAGATAAAGATTTATAAGTGTTGGGTCACTTTTAAATTTTCCGTACAAATTCTTATCGAGAATGACCTGATTTCCCCACTCGATGATAGGTCGTTCTACGTCATTGGCTACTGGACCTATGAAAATAGCCTTTCCGTTACCCACAGTATTTAATGCATTTAACTCGGGTATATGACTCCAGTGTGTCGTCTTTATAGATGGGTCAAGGAGTATAGAATTTTCTACTTTGAGTCGATCAAATCCAGGAATGTTTGGTAGACAAACGGCATCTTTGGGCAATGAAACATCTGCTTCGTTTTGAAGGTGTGAAAGTAAGTTGTCTTCTTTACTATGCTGTAATGAGCGACGTTGAAATGTTTCAACAACCGGAGCAATAGCGTTGAGAATCTCATAATCATTACTCTCAATTGCCTTATGAATAAGACTCTTTACAGCTTTTATAGTAACTTCATCAATAGCAACTTGATTTCTTTCCTCACCAAGTGAGGTAAATGCTGGCAAATTAATTACAAGGGTTTTGGGAGTATGTATACCAGTAAGTGGAACTTCTTCAATAAGAACCCCTCCGACGTTTATAACCGCTGTCCCGTGGTCATGTATAGTCTCTGGAGTTCTACGTTCAACTAAGTAGCTACCTGTAACACTTTCTTCCTTCACTAACTCATGCACAGGGCGCTTTCCAGAAAATTTTGGAACCAATAATTTTTCGAGAATGACTTGTGGGCTCATTCCAACTCCCTCATCACGAACTGTAAATCCTTCATTGGTGCTCTCATATGCAATAGGTGCCTGCTCACGATGATCTACACCAAATTTTTGTAAATCATTCACAAGATCACCATTACAAAAGACTTGCGCTACATCGTTGTAGGTAAAGTGTTTTTTTATAAGTGCATCTGCTTCTTCTCTAGGAAAATCTTTCGAAGAAAGCCGTACCGTGGTTCCTTTTGTGGGAGTGTCTTTATTTTCTGAAAGACTCACCTGTATCTCCTCTCCTTTGAGACGAAAACCGACATTGTAAAAACCATCTTGTTCATTGCCAGTTTTTACTTCTACAAAATCATGTTCTGTTTTTAAGTGGGCGAGAATTTGGTAGAACCCAACTCCAAATCTTCCGATAGAGCTTCCGTCTGAACTGATAGCATCAATAGCATTGGAAACTATTTCAACCGCAGATCTACTACGTTCTGGTGTCTGATGGTAGATATCAGTATCAATGCGTGCAGGATTTACATCATTTTCAAATGCTAACGTAGAGCGCATATCATTGAGCGAAAATGTTTCTGCGCAATATTCTGCGTATTTTTCTCTAACACCTTCATCTTGAATATCAAGTGTTGTTTTAATAAAGGCAACTGCCTCCGATAAAGAAACCCATTTAGGTAAATCCAATTCTTCTCGTACTCGTTGTATGTCAGCTGTATTAAGGTGTTTGCGCGCTAATTGTTGGATATCACTTTCAAGAGTGACTCCTTTCTCCTCTAGAAGATCATTAATAATAGGAGATGTTTCAGAATAAAAATTCTCAATCGCTTGTTTTAATTCGGTTGGTGTCTTGCCCTCGAGGACAACCGCATTCGCTCGAAACCAGTCATTACGTAACGCCGACAATTCGGTTACCAATCCTCTCTCTGACAGAGTTGGTCTTTCTGTAGCTGTAAATTGGTTAAATTTCTCCGTACTCATTTTAAAAGTTGATCTACGCCAACCTCAAGCGCCTTGGCAACTTTTTCCATGGTGCTAATTGTAAGATTTTGTTTACCATTCTCAACATTACTGATATACGCTCGATCTAACCCCAACTCACGGCAGATGTCGCCTTGCGACATGCCTTTCTCGGTGCGTATCTTTTTCATATTATCGCCAAATTTTTGTGCTGTGGATTTTGCCATGTTGTATGAAAACTTATCAACATGGTTAATTGTAGCACTCTCTTGTGTTTTGACTCAATGTTAAGTTATAATAC
>CAYGIL010000029.1:0-7183 GCA_964349965.1 uncultured Candidatus Saccharibacteria bacterium
CAATACTCTCAGGTCTAGAATATAATACCTTTCTTAGATTTGGATATTTCTCAAAATCCAAATCAGCAAACCTTTTCTCTTTATCATCAATAAAAATAACTTCATCACCCCTAAATCGCTCACAAATCATTTCCACTGGCCCCTTTTTTGTATCTTGGATGATAATAACTTCATTAAAAAGTGATTTAAGACCAGTTCGATTTACTTTTTCAAGCTGATATTCATGGACACCGTGAGTAACCGCTACTTTTTAGGAATTAACCGTGGCTGTTGACTTCTTCAACTGCTTTATTGATAATACAGGTTATATGAAACCTCAAAAGAAAGTACTCGTTTTGTTTTCTGGAGGTAAGGATTCGTCTGCAACGGTGGTAGAGATGGTACGAGCCGGACACAACGTAATTCCATTTACATTACAAATTGGAAGGCCAGAGCTTGTAGGCCCACGCGGTGACTCGGCGGCAGATATTAGACATTTTGAATTAAAAAAAGCATTCCCAAAACATGTGGAAGAACGACAGATAATCCAAGGAGGCACGTATCTCCTTCGAAAACTCGCAATAGAAAAGACTAACGGCACCCACGTCGTATACCCGCTTGCCATAGCTCTCGTCTTTCTTTCTGACGCCATACTATACTGTTTGAAAAATGATATTCGTGATATCGCGTGCGGTTACTCCGCATATCAGGCAAAAGAAGATAGGTACATAGAGCAACGAGATGACTTTATAAAGTATACAAAAATATTTTTAAAAGAATACGGTATTGTATTTCATACACCTGTCATCAAGAAATCAAAACAAGAAGTTATGGATATACTGGATCACTGTGGCATCAGCTCAAACTCTCTTGAGAGTAAAGCTATGTTCGGGGCAATACCGTTTGATGTAGACAAAACAGTTACATTCTGGAATGAATCCCTCCCTGCGTGCAGAGAATATATTAAAAATAGACTATCGATGCCTTAACGATGCTGTCTCTTCTCGCGCGAAAAGCACTTTTTTTTGCTGCCCTAAAACATACTGGACAATATCGCAAGGGTGTTCAAGTACCATACATAGTGCATCCCGTCCAAGTTGCATTTGGTGTCAGCAAGTATACGGGCGACGACGAAGTTATATCGGCTGCTTTTCTTCATGACGTCCTCGAAGACTGCCATGACGTCTCTGTCGATATGTTGGAGAAAGAATTTAATACACGTATTGCACACCTGGTTGATGAAGTGAGCATCTTACGGGGAAATACCTATGTTACATGGAAAGAAAAAAAAGTAGCTTATTTAGAAAAAATCAAACACGCCTCTAAAAATGCACTTCTCATAATAGCGATCGACAAAATGAGTAACCTGCAAGCGTATTTTGAAATGCTCAAGAACACAAGTGGTAAAACAGTGAGTGGTTTTGGTGGAACACCGGATGAATATCGCTGGTATTATACTGAAATCGAAAATATTCTTTTATCAAAACTCCCCGATCATCCGGTTACTAAGGATTACTCCACGATATGGCAATCATATAAAAAATGATATGTAAGCGAAGTATGGGGTATTATGAATGATACTTTCTATAGTGATACCCGGCATGCATTGGTTCATTATCTTTATGAAAAGTAGTCGTCGTGATCTGTATTTCAAATGGCATCTCGTTTTTATATGCAATAAACTGCACGAGTTGTAATTTTTTTCCTTTATATAGCTCACTTGTGGATATTTTGGGTTCCTTGATGTAGTCATGATCTACGTAGCCGGTAAAGTTTTGCCAGATTTTTTCAAGAACTCGATATACATCCTCTACTGAATCTACTAAAATGCGTATGCCGTAGACATCATCAATTGAAAAAATACTTTGCGGGTTTTTTAACTGTATCTTTTTTTGTAATGTTTCTGGATCTTTAACCCGGAAACTTACCTGTACGTTCTCCGTAACACCACAAGCTAAACTTTGTATTTCATTTGCCAAATCTTCTATCGTAGAACCTATACATTCTTCATACAAAGAAGCAGTTTCTGGCATCTTTTCATGCCATTTGATTTTTTCAAGCGATTTTTGTGGCAGGCTAATTGACTCTGGCATAGACCACATTGTAACATTTCTTAAGAAATTCTAAGTTTTCATTTTCCATCTTTTAAGAATTTTAAAATTATTGGTTGGGCAATAGGAGTAATGGCTAGTGATGAAACTTTTTCTATATCTAAAAACACAGCGCCTACTCGCATATGCATCAGTATATATTATTATACTTTTTATCCAAAATCCTGTAATTCGCACGCTTCTGCGTGTTTCTCGCCACTAATTTTTATATTTATGTTAATCTTAAAGAATATATCTATGAAAAAAATTATTTACAGCCTTGTTTTTATTGCGGCTATTTTCTTTGCCTGGCAACTTTCAAGGGATGTGCCTCTAAACGGAGACTGGCAGGAGCAGCTCGCTGTTATACCTACTGCGGAATTTAACGGCGACTACGTGACCGTGAGGAACGTACGCAACTTCAGGTACGGCCCCACAGAGGCGGATATGCATCCGGATTATTACAACAAAACTTATGATCTAAATGCAATAGAAAAAGTTTGGTACGTCACGGAGCCGTTCAATGAAAACAAGCTAGCAGCGCACACCTTTGTTTCATTTGAATTCGAGAACGGAGACTTCCTAGCGGTGAGTATCGAAGCCCGCAAGACAAAAGATCAAACATACAGCATCTGGAAAGGCCTACTCCGTACCTACCCTCTCGTATATATCGCAGCAGATGAACGTGACGTAGTACTACTGCGAGCAAACCTACGCAAAGATAAAGTCTACGTGTATCCAGTAAAATTAGAAAAGCCAGACAATGCGCGCCTCATCCTCACGGATATGTTGACGACAATGAACGAACTCGTGACGACAAAGCCCGAGTGGTACAATACTCTCTTTGCAAACTGCACTTCAGCGATCGTAAAACATATCAACAAGATAACTCCAGGACGAATATCTCCACTGTCATGGGAACTCTGGCTCACGGCTTCTGCTGACGAGCTCGCATTGAAGCACGGACTCATCGACACTGATCTCGATATCGAAAAAGCACGCGAAAAATACTCGATCAACGAAATATCAGAAATAGTCGGAGACAATCCAAACTATTCAAAAGAGATCCGGCAGTTTAAAGAAGACTAAAATACGCAGCACTGCACGCAATATATTTCTACAAAAACAATATCACACTCCCGGCGATCATGACGCCGATGGCGACGATTTTGGGTAGGATCACTTGGCCTTTTAGATTTTCCGTGGCAATTTTCGGGAAGAACTTGGTAAGGAAAACAGTCATGAAAAGCACAATAGCCGGCTGAAAACTCGATACAAGGTAGACCATCGTGACCGGCGCGAGTAGAAATGCATAACTCGTGAGCAGGTTGCCGATGATGGTAAATGCTTCACTCGTGGTATTGAGAGCAAAGATCTTCTTACCTCCCATTTTATTCATAAGCTTAAACTCAGCGCGATACTTTGGGATAAAGACATACATGAGCACACCGAAGATTCCGAGTCCAACGTATTCCCAAAACGCCGAGACCCAAAAGTCACCGCCGACCGTGACGTATTTGAAGATAACTCCAGAAGTAGCGATAAGGAAACACGCGATTGTCATATAAAGCGCGGAGAGTTTTTTAAATTTGCCTTTCTTTCCGGAAAAATCAAAAGAAATTAGAAACACTCCGGCGAGTATAACAAATGCTCCGAGCAACTCTTTTATTGTTAATGTCTCTCCTAAAAATACGTACCCAAGGAGATATCCAAAGATCGGAATAGTCAGGAACCAAGGCACAACCGAAGACACATCGTCGATCTCTAATGCAAAAAGATAAAAGATCACCCATGTGATCGTGATCCCGCCGACGAGGAGAAGCAAGAATATGTCAAAGAAAGGAATACTGAAAAGGCCGGAGGTAAAAAAGGCAATTATTACCGCAGTAAAAATCCCGATCAAACTCGAAAACAGCACAAGTCCGCCAGAACCACGTTTGCCTACTGAATACTTGTCGACGAGGTACTGATCCGAAATATTTACCAAAGACCACAGAAACGGTGCCGCGAGAGCTATAAAAAACCAGTTCATAATAACAGTATGCTATACTTTACTCATGATTTCAATTGATGACTTCAAAAAAATAGAGCTCGCCGTCGGTAAAATACTCTCGGCAGAAAAAATCCCCGATACTGATAAACTCCTAAGGTTGTCAGTAGACTTAGCTGAGGAACAACCACGACAAATTATTTCTGGAATTTCAACATACTTTCCGGATCCAAACGTGCTCATCGGCAAAAAGTGCATGTTTGTCGCAAATCTTGAGCCCCGAACTATTCGCGGATACGAAAGTAACGGCATGATACTCGCAGTTTCAACCGAAGATGGAGAAAATTTTTCACTACTTGAACCAAATGACTCGATTCCAGTTGGTGTACGCGCGCGGTAAATAGTATAACCCGGTAGTAGAGCTTTAAAAAAATCTCACTACCGGGTATAATAAGATATATGTTTAGGAACGAGCTGAGCAGATTTTTCATTCACTTTTTTCCCATTCCTCGTTTTTTCGCAATGCCGTCTTTCGGACTTGATATATCCGATGAGTCAGTAAAGTTTGTAGAGCTATTGAGCACTCGTCACGGTATAAAGATGGGTCGTCATGGAGAGAGGACCCTTCCTCCCGGCACGATAGAAGCAGGCAAGATAAAAGATCCAAGACAAATAGAAGCTATCCTCTCCACACTTCGCAAAGAAGTCGGTATTCAATCAGTTCGTATATCCCTACCGGAAGAGCAGATATACCTCTTCAAGCTCAAGCTCGATAAAAATGGAATTAAAAATGTCCGCCAAGGCATCGAACTCGTACTCGAAGAACACGTGCCGATCGGAGCTAACGACTCGATCTTTGATTATGAAATACTCGGCGAAGACGCGGAGCACCTCGAACTCCAGGTCGCCGTCATCTCAAAGAACGTCATCGAAAATTACCTCTCTATTTTTAGAAACGCGAAGATCAAAGTCCAATCCTGCGTACTCGAAGCTCACGCGATCTCACGCGCTATCATAAAAAAGGGCGACCCAGGTACGTACATGATCGTCGACTTCGGGAAAAAGCGTACCGGGGTGTCTATCGTCTCAGACGGCGTCGTGATGTTCACCTCGACCGTCGACATAGGCGGCGCTTCGCTCAACGACGCGATCGCAAAAAACTTTAACCTCTCCCCTGAAGAAGCGGAAAAAACAAAGCGCGAGCACGGACTCGAACGCAACACGACCAACCGCGAGATGTTTTCTGTTCTTTTAAATAGCGTCTCTGTGCTTCGTGACGAAGTCTCGCGACACTTTATATACTGGCACACTCACAAAGACGACAACGGCAAAAACAATCCTTCGATCAAAAAGATCCTGCTCGCCGGAGGCGATTCTAATCTGATCGGTCTCGCTGACTACCTCTCAGTGAGCATGAAGACTCCGGTCGAGATGGCAAACGTGTGGACCAATATCGGAAGCACGCAATACTACATACCCGAAATGACTAAAGAACAATCCCTCGCATTTGCAACAGCACTCGGTCTCGCCCTTGGGGATTTTGCTGCGGACTTTGATCGATAATAAATATAATGATTAATTTAATTCCAAATCAAGAAAAGAAAAGGATGAGAAAGGAGTTCTACTACCGACTGGGGACGCTCGCCTTCCTCGCGATCGCAGTTGTATTCGGCGTAGGTATCATATCTCTCACTCCCGCTTACTTTCTATCATTAGTGAACAACGCGAGCGCTGAAAAGAAACTCAAAATACAAGAGGAAGAACCTCTGCCTGTTTTCGACGAAGAATCCCGCCAAGCAGTCGAGGATATAAACCGTAAACTCGCTCTTATCGAAGGCGCACAAAAGAATACTTTCTCCGTGATAGAACGCGCAATACAGGCCGTCGTCGCGAAGAAGATACCCGGCATACGGATCAACCGTATCGCGTACAACGACACAGCAGTCAAAGGCAAGCAGATCAGCATCACCGGTACCGCACCCTCACGTGACGTACTGCTCCAATTCCGACAAGCATTTGAAAAAGACGTGTCATTTACGAACGTAGAGTTACCGATCTCAAACTTTGTCAAAGGATCAAATATAGAATTTAATTTAAATGTCACTCCGGTAAATAGCCCAGCAAATCCACCGAAGCAATAATAATATGCGAAATTACTTACAAAAAATGCAACTCCCTCTCGCGATACTGACTGCGCTCGTCGCAGCAGGAGCTTTTTATTTCACTTACCGGATAGTACAAAGCAACAACCAAAAAGCAGAAGGTACCGCTACCGTCACCCGAGAGGAAGCAGCGAAACGCGACGAAATGCGCCTTCTCGATCGGTCACTTTCCGCTGTACGTGGAGACCGAGTTATCCTCAACACACATTTTGCAAAAAGCTCTGACGTAGTACCGTTCTTAAATGAGATCGAGAACTCCGCTCGTGCTATCGGCATCGTCGCCGAAGTAGAAAACGTAAACTTACTGCCGAGTGACGCAGGACTTTCTGTACGTGTGAGTGCCGACGGAAGTTTCAGATCTCTGCATACCTTCATAACGCTCCTCGAACAATTCCCCTACATCGTAGAATTTACTTCCCTTAACATCGAAAATGTTGCCATCGGTACTACCGATAAAACTACAAACTGGCACGCCGAAATGACACTCAAGCTAATAACTTTTGTAAAATAAATGCAATTTAAATTTTCAAAAACAAAAAAGACAGTCAAGAAGCGAGACATCTACGTCCGAGCTGACATGTACTGGCAGATCACTGTCGGTATTGTATGCATCCTCGCCCTGGTTGCCGCCTCGTTCGGCTACAGAGTCTTCAGAGAAACAAACAAAGAAACCTATCTTACGAATCCAAATACCGAAGTAAAACGTATCATCGACCGCAACCGCATAACCCGTGCACTCGAGTATTTCGAGACTCGCAAGGCCAAATCCGCCGAGATCCGAAGCAATCCTCCCGTTATCGTTGACCCGTCGGTCTAAAAATGATACTTTAGATTACATGCGCGGTTAGCTCAGTTGGTAGAGCAACCCGTTTACACCGGGAAGGTCGTAGGTTCAAGTCCTACACCGCGCACCAATGTTTGACTTTCAGTTTTTTCAGTGCAATTTACAATGGACGCCCGAA
>CAYGIL010000030.1:0-7108 GCA_964349965.1 uncultured Candidatus Saccharibacteria bacterium
AATTCATACTATTCCAAAAAATAGAATTAAACTCGTTGTTGCAGGTGATTACGAGTATGAGAATAATTGTTTTAATATTGTTTCCAAAGATGAAGGCGAGAGTATGTTAAATATTTTCGGTGGGTGTGAAAGTTTTAAAGAGCATTGTGATGAGATAGTATCGATTATTAGGACAGAAAGAGGTAAAACATCCCTTTTAGAGGAAGAGACATTACCAGACAGCGCCTAAAAGGCTGTCTGTCTGGTGACAAGCAAATGTACCTATATTTTCTTTTAAATAGGTATTTTGTATACTATATATATGGAAAACAATATGTCGGTTTTGAACCTGTTTCAAAAATTATTTCATAACTTTAATTCCCGTTCTATGAAGGATGCGACTTTGGCGTTTAAGAAACATCTCGACGAAGGAGGCAAAATGCTCCTCGCTATGGGTGGGGCGATGTCCTCAGCCCAACTCGGAGTAACCCTCGCGCCTATGATCCGTGAAGGAAAAATTCATGTGGTTTCCTGCACTGGTGCCAATCTCGAAGAGTCGGTGTTTCGTCTCGTGGCGCATGATAGTTACAAAGATTATCCCGATTACCGATATTTTACAAAAGAAGATGATGAGGAGATCCTAAGGCGAGGGGAGCGTCGAGTGACTGATACATCTATTCCCGAAGAAGAAGCATTTCGTGTGGTTGAGCCGATTATTTTAAAGCGTTGGAAAGAAGCCGAGGCAAAAGGTGAGCGGTATTTCCCGCATGAGTATTTTTATCAGATATTACTTTCTGATGAACTCAAAGATAAATATGAAGGTAATCCGGAACATTGTTGGCTTCTAGAAGCAGCCAAGAAGAATTTACCGATCGTTGTTCCAGGTTGGGAAGACTCGACTCTTGGAAATATTTTTGCTGGATATTGCAAAGCGGGTGAGGTGAGCCCGACGGTTATGAAAACCGGAGTGGAATACATGCTCTCGCTTTATGATTGGTACGAAGAACTTTCTAAGTCGGGTCCGGGGCTTGGATTTTTCCAGATCGGCGGTGGAATCTCAGGGGACTTTCCGATTTGCGTAGTCCCGTCTATAAAATACGATCTCAAGAAGCCGGTACGACCGTGGGGATATTTTTGTCAGATTTCAGATAGTACAACCTCGTACGGTTCTTATTCTGGGGCTACCCCCAACGAAAAGATCACCTGGGATAAGCTCACCAAGGACACCCCGATGTTCGTGATAGAATCCGATGCCACAATAGTTGCCCCTCTTATATTCGAAGCTATCCTAGATAGATATAATATCTCCGAGAAGTAAATTTGTAAGAAAGTTTTTGTGAATTCGTCAGATATATATGACTCAAAATCAAATTATAGGATCAATTGTGTTTGTTATTCTTATTATTGCTGTAGGTTTTCTTATATTTCAGTCTCGTACCAGTGATAATGCAGATATCTCAATTACGAATTTTAATGAATGCGTTGATGCGGGGTATCCTATACTCGAGAGTTACCCGAGGCAATGCAATACGCCTGACGGTAGGAATTTCGTAGAAGAAGTAAAATCGCCAGTGACTTCGAAGCCAACTACGGGGGGGGGGTTGTTATATTGGCGGTTGTAGTGGGCAGATATGCTCGGACTTTCGAGATAAAGTGTGGTATAATATAGAGTATTGTTATGAACAAAATAATTTTAGCCATAGTAGGGGTACTTCTTATAGTAGTAGGCGGCTTTTATATTTTGAAGGAACAAGACGTTACTACGACTCCGGTTGCAGTTAGTGAAGACACCTCACAAATCGCACAAAATATTCAAACAGAAGTAACACCTAAGGAGATATGTTTCTATAAAGAAACCAAGGTGCCAGGAAGCACTGAAGTAGATAAAGATTTCACGTCTATCGTATATGATTCTTCTAGTAAAGTTCACGGTATAATGAATTGGATTCCAGTTGAGAAAGATTCACTTGTGGGCACTTATACCGGTACTGTCACAGATAGTGGTATACCAGATTATCCATGGAAAATTTCCTTGTTGTATAGGGGGATCGGTGAGGGGGTTGTTTCGTTTCAGGAAGGCGTAATTATCGTTGGAGATGCAGGATTGAAGACAGGGTATGGGGAGAGGTATCTCGACCGTGACGGAACCTTCAAATGGAAGGATGTGCAAAAACAGAGTTATGATAATCCTATACCTGTGGTAGACTGCAGTAGTGTTCCAGAGCAAGTGAAAGCAGATTATTCAAATGTCGTAGAGTAGTATTATTAATAATAGCCGCCTGCGCGAGAGCTACGGCGAGCCAAAGCAAAAAAATATGAGTGATTTAAAAGCATTGTGTATGAAGTGTCGAGATGGGAATAACAAGCCGACTATGCAGACTATGACAAATGTGAAAGTAGAGGAGAAAAATAACCGATATTCCGCGAAAGGGCAATGCGCAAAATGTGGCGGTAATATGTTCAAGTTCATGTCCAAGGCTGATGCCGAGGCAGTTAAATAAAAGCAAAAAGTGTAAGTTTCTGTGTATAAATACGTCATTACTAATATTAGTAGTGACGTATTTATTTTATGCTTACAACAATTGCGATTATATTATTAGTTCTTTGGTTACTTGGGTTCGTCGGGTTTCAGGCACTTGGTGCGTATATACACATCCTTCTTGTGCTCGCGATCGTTTTCGTTTTGATCCGTGTTATTCGAGGGGAAAATCCAATTCATTAGTTGGAGCCAATCCCTAGAGAGTGTAAGAATACCTCTAACTCTTTTCCTTTGATTTCTCTTTCTTTCCCGCTTGGCATATTTCCAAGCTTGATATTCATGATGCGAATACGTTTGAGATTTTCTACTTCTTGAAAGAGTGCTACACACATACGCCGTATCTGATGTTTCCTGCCCTCAGTTAAAATCACTTTAAATGAGTGATCGTTCACGATCTCGACTTTGCACGGGCGAGTTTGACCGTCTTCGAGCATTACGCCTTTTTCCATTTTATCTTTAAAGCTTGAACGAAGTTTGTTCTTAGTAGTTACGAGGTATTCCTTTTCATGAAAATACTCTGGGCCGAGCAGCCGCTCCGTGATGCGTCCATCATTAGTCAAAATCATGAGCCCCTCGGAATCCTTGTCGAGTCTGCCCATCGGGAATACATCTTTTCGGGAAATCATGTCTTTTATTTCCTTGTCTCCTTTTTGAGGAGAATGAGTCACGATGCCTTTTGGTTTGTTGTATGCGAGGTATACAAACGGTTTTATTTTTCCTCGAAAGCGAACTTCGACGTTGTCATTCGCTTCTACTTTGTCCCCAAGTTTTGCTCGTTTGCCGTTTAGAAAAACCTTGCCCTCATTGATGAGCACATCCGCGCTTCGCCTCGTAGACTCTTTCTTCCAGGCGAGGTATTTGTTGATTCGCATTGGGAATTCTGCTTTTTCTTTTGTTTTTTCCATACAACGTGTAGTATAGCATCATGGCAGCAAATGAGATAATTGTGAGATTTGATAAGGTGTCGTTTGAACACGGGCCGAATAAGCCTATTTTAGAAGAGGTGTCTTTTCCTATTCGCCGGGGGAGCAAGATCACCATCATGGGACAAAATGGTGCGGGTAAAAGCACTATGTTTGGACTGATCACTGGCGCTCTCACACCCGAGTCAGGAGTCATCAATATTCAAAACGGCCTCACTATCGCACTTTCAAAGCAAGTGATAAAGCGTGAAGATCTCTCTCTCACGGTTCGGGAATTCTTTGAGAAATGTTTCGACAAGAAAGTGTATGACATTGACCCCCGGATTGATGACGTGCTCGAAGTAGTAAATCTAAAGGGTCATGAAAAATTACATGAACGCATTTTGCGGTCTTTCTCCGGTGGGCAGCTCGCGCGGATACTCCTTGCCTCGGCGCTTATCGTCGATCCTGATCTTCTACTTCTCGATGAGCCGACAAACAACCTCGACAAAGCGGGGATAGAACACCTGACAAAATTTTTGATCGATTACAAGAAAACTGTTGTTGTTATTTCTCACGATGCGGAATTTTTAAATGCTTTCAGTGACGGAGTCTTGTACTTAGACGTGCATACTAAAAAAGTAGAACAGTATGTCGGTAACTACAAGAATGTGCTTCGAGACATAACTGCCCGCGTAGAAAAAGAAAATATGAAAAATGCGCAGCTTGAAAAGGAAATCCAAGCAAAGAAAGATCAAGCAAACGTCTTTGCACATAAGGGCGGGAGGCTTCGTCTCGTTGCTAAGCGTATGCGTGAAAAAGCAGAAGAACTCGAAGATGACATCGTGGACGTGAGGAGAGAAGATAAGGCCATCAAGGATTTTACTATTCCTGTCCAGGAAGATATAAACGGCGATATCATTGTGATCCATGGCTTTACGACGATGAACGCGAAAAATGGAAAAATTGTAAAACATAAAGCAAACATCAAGCTCAAGAAAAATCAGCATCTATTGCTCAAGGGTCCAAACGGTATTGGCAAGAGCACTCTTCTCGAAAGCCTCGCAAACGGTACGTCGAAGGATGCCGAGATACAATCCGGAATTCGAGTAGGGTATTATCGTCAGGATTTCTCGACGTTAAACTTTGATGACACGGTGTATGAATCTCTCGCGAGTGCAATGCTCGGAGGGGGTGTACCGCTTCATGAGGAGCGTATGCGTGCTACAGCAGCGAGTTTTCTGATCACGAGCGAACTCATCCGTACAAAGATAGGGAGCTTATCCGAAGGACAGAAAGGACTTGTCGCCTTTGCACGGCTCGTACTCGAGCGTCCGGGACTCCTTATCCTCGATGAGCCGACGAATCATATAAATTTCCGTCACTTACCGGTTATCGCCAAAGCTCTCAAAGAATACAAGGGCGCAATGATCCTCGTTTCCCACGTGCCGGAATTTGTTAACGAGGTTAGGATAGACGAAATACTAGACCTTGAAAAAGGAACACAGACAGGCGCGTAGAAATTTGTGATAAAATAGTACACATGAGAGGATTTTTAAAACTTACTCTTATTTTAATTATTTGTGCCTCGATTGCGTACCCGTATCGCTCTTTGTTAAAAGAAAGAGCCGAGATAGCGTGGAGTATTATTGATTCTAGATTTTTTGCTCCGCCGCCTTGTACAGAGCCGATATCATACGTGATAGGACGTTTTGATAAAAAATTTAATATATCAGAAGAGTATTTTTTAGATGCTCTAGCCGAAGCTGAAGCTATTTGGGAAAAACCTTTTGGTAAGGAATTGTTTACTTATAGTCGAGACAACGAAGGAAATATCTTAAAAGTTAATTTGGTATATGATTATCGTCAACAAGCAACAACTAAATTAAAAAGTCTCGGCCTTGTGGTTGAAGAAAACAAATCATCATACGATAAACTAAAGGCAAAGTTTGAAACCTTGAGGTCTCAGTATGAAAAATCAAAAAGTACATTCAACGCGCGAGTTTCGTCGTTTAATCAAAGACAGTCTAAATACGAAAGCGAGGTAAATTATTGGAATAAGAAAGGTGGTGCTCCTTCTCATGAATATGATCGCCTTGAAGCTGAAAGGTCTGCACTCGCTACGGAATCCCTTACACTTAAAGATATCGAGAAGGATATTAGTGATATGGCTGATGAGATAAATGCTCTGGTTGTTGTTTTGAATAGGCTCGTTGTGTCGTTAAATCTTTCTGTGGAAAAATACAACACTACGAGCACTGCACGTGGTGAGTCTTTTGAAGAAGGAGTTTACTCCTCGGATGGATTTACTAGGGAAATTGATGTTTATGAGTTTAGTAATAGGGAAAAGCTTGTAAGAGTACTCGCGCACGAGCTCGGACACGCTCTCGGGCTTCTACACGTAGATGATCCAAAGGCTATAATGTATGAGAAGAATCAGGGAGATACGAGGACTTTGACGCAGACTGACCTAGATGCCTTAAAGGCACAATGTCGAGAATCCTAGTGGCTTTCTCGTCCGTGTGTTATATAATTCATATATGCTTACAACAATTGCTATAATTTTACTGATACTTTGGCTTCTCGGATTTATTGGTTTCCATGTAATAGGTGGTTTTATACACATATTGCTTCTCCTCGCTGTTATTTTCCTTTTGATTCGGGTGATTAGAGGTGAGAATCCTTTTAAGTAAGAACTATTAGACCAAGTCATTCCACACGAGGAGTTTCCACTCGTTCGGAGAAAAGAGGTGAGTCGTGTATGAGCAGATAGCCATACTCGCGTTGTCTATCGGATTGTATACGCTGAGACTATTGTAGTGAGACGCACTGAGTTCGTCTCCGTAGAGCATGTATGAGATCACCATTTTCAAGAATATGCCGTGGGTTACCATTATTATTTTCTTCTCGCGCCTGTGTTTTATGAATTGTAGTAATTTTTTTGCACGTGCCTTTAAGTCTGTAAAGTTTTCTTCATCAGAGTACCGCAAGTCATCAGAGTGGAAACTTTTATCTATGCGATCTATGATAGATTTTACTTGTGGTTCGCTGCCTTCGTGACCGATGATTTCGCTTGGATTTCTGCGCTCTACTAACAGGTCGCAGTACTCAACTTTTAAATTTAATTCTTTGGAAACTATATCAGCCGTTTCTCGTGTGCGTTGGTAGGGGCTTGCGATAATGATTTCTGGTTTTCCCTTATGAGCAGGGAAACGCTTTGCGGTAGCGAGAGCTTGCGCGCGACCCTTCTCCGTGAGTCCTCCTTCGGAACCTTGACGGATATTTTTAGCATTTAAAACTGTTTCCCCATGCCGCACGAAATATATAAGTTTTACTCCCATGGATCTTATTTTACTACATATCTGTGATATAATAAAGGACATTAGCAGTAATATAAAATATTTATGGCAAAAGGAATGGGTGCGAGAAAGGAGAAAAAGAAACCAAAGAAGGTCAAGAAATAGAGCTTGACAGTTTACCCGCGTTAGTATATACTCTTTTAGCAAATCTTTGAAAAAAGAATAGTTTTTGAGAACAAGTGCAAGCTTGTTTTTTTCTTTAATTCCACGAGCTCGGGTCAAACACCGCAGACAAATTACATTGCTGTTTTTTGTTTTGTTTCGTTCTAATTACTTATAATTAGAGTTTGATCCTAGCTCAGGATGAACGCTGGCGGCGTGGATAAGGC
>CAYGIL010000031.1:0-6984 GCA_964349965.1 uncultured Candidatus Saccharibacteria bacterium
TCAAACGAAAACGACCGACCACGATACACAGTACGCGGTTCTTCGAACCTAGCCGGTGCAAATATCGTATGGTCTTCGACCAAGAATGGAAGTTCTACAGGTGAATCAAATGCATTTTACGGTGACACACTAAACGGTAGTGCTATGTTCTCCGGCTACGGAGACAGTGCGTGGGATGTGAGCGATATAGGCTCATGGACCAAGACTGCAGGCATTACAAAGAACTTCGGTTCTATCCTCGCTACTTCAAACACAGTGAGTTTCAAAGTAAAGGACTGTACTACTCCAAAACCAGAACCAAAACCTCGCTGCAAAGACCCTAAGGCAGATAACTATAACGAAGAAGGCAAATGCACGTATCCACCAAAGCCAAAGCCTCGTTGCGAAGATGACAAGGCAAATAATTATGGACACGAAGAAAAATGTACCTACCCACCAAAACCAAAACCTGACCCGAAACCAAAACCAGAAGCAAAAAAGCCTACAGTTATCCTAGATGCAGATAAGAAAAATATAAATTACAACGAAAAGACTATAGTTACCTGGACTGTAACTGACGCGACGTCTTGTACAGCACACGAAGGTACGAACCGCTGGGCAGGTACAAAGACCGCTACTGGTGGATCATTTGATACTGGCAAGCTTACCGAAACAGTTCAGTACACGATGACTTGTAAAAACAGTGCGGGTTCTGCATCAGATGCAGTAACAATCCAAGTTGGTGACCAAACATTCAAAGACCCAAATGTTACTATCTGGGCAGACGACGAGAGTGTTGAGGCAGGCGCACTTACTACTATCCACTGGGAAGCAGAAAATGTTGCTTCATGTAAAACAAGTGGTAGTAACGCAGCTGGATGGACAAGCGGTTCAAAGGACTTCGCAGGACTCTTCACTACAAGACTCGCAAATACAACAATATTTAATATAACCTGTAAAAACGAAATAAATAAATCAGTTAGCGCATCAGTAAAAGTAACTGTTGACGGACCAGGAGTAGACATCCGTGCAGACAATACGAACCTCCTAGCAGGCGAATCAACAAACGTCCACTGGGAATCAACAAATGCAAAATCATGTTACGGTGGTGCTGGATCTTCAGGCTGGGCAGGTAGAAAAGCAAAATCAGGTGTGTTCTTCACTGGCAAGCTAAAGGAAGATACAACATTCAACATTACGTGTGAAAACGTAGACGGTACAAGCGACAGTGATTCGGTAACAATATTTGTGGAAGGCAAACAACCAATCGTGATGCTAAAGCTCGACAAAGAAAAAGTTCCTTTCGGTGGCAAGACTACTCTACGTTGGGAATCAGAAAAAGCAGATACATGTGAAGCAACTGAAGGTACTCCAAACTGGTTGGGCTCTAAGAAATTAAAGGGTTCAAGCAGCACTGGAATACTCGAAGAGGAAACAGTATTTACTATCACTTGTTCGAACAATTTCGGAAGCACTGACGCATCGGTCACAGTAAAGGTCGCAGGAAGAATCAGTGTTACAACATTGTAATACTAAGAGTTAATGCATAACCCAAAAAACACTAAGATGAAAACAACACTAAAAATGAAAATCGGAATTATCGCACTTGCACTCTTTGCAATCCTCGCGACTATACCGTCAGCGTCTGCAGAAACTATCACGACAACTTGTGGCAGTACCACGACAACTAGAATCAATGGATACCTAGAATTAAAAGGCAACTCGAGTGCATCAGTATGGTTCGACTGGGGAGCAACAACAGCTCTCGGTAGTTCAACAACTCGCCAAACTTTTACCCAAGATTCAAACTTTAGCCAGCCAATATACGGCCTAACTCCTGGTAAAACTTATTATTACCGAGCGATGGGTACAAGTGACGCTGGTCCTGCTCAAGGAGAAATCAAAACTTTCAAGGTTATCTGCGAAGGTGATGAAAATACCAACAGCAATAAACCAACAGTTGATATCAGCGCAGACGATACGAGCATAGACTATGATGACAATACTATAGTTCGATGGAGTTCTACAAACGCGGACACATGTACTGCAAGTGGCGGCACAAACGGTTGGTCTGGCAGCAGAAACAAATCAGGTTCATTTAATACTGGAGACCTCACACGAGATGTGACTTATACTATCCGCTGTGAAAACGAGGACGGTTCTGCAACTGATTCAGTCACAATCCGTGTCGAAGACGAAGATAATGATAACGATCGACCGACTGTCACAATCTGGGCAAACCCAGTGAGTGTAGTACAAGGTAGCTCGAGTATTGTAAGCTGGAGTTCTAATAACGCTGATACCTGCCGTGGAACGGGAGGAACAAGTGGATGGAACGGAAGCCGCGCACGATCAGGATCATTTAACACAAGTGCTCTCTATGGAAGTGTAACTTTCTCTATCCGCTGTGAAAACGATAACGGCTCAGTAACTGATTCTGTATCTATTGGTGTATATTCAAAACCAGTAGTAATAAAACCCCCAGTATACGTACCACCAAAGTACACTCCCCCAGCACCACGAGGCAACCCTCTTATCATAGTAAACTCATCTGTTGATCGACATCAGCCGATAGTTCCGACTCTCGATAATACAAATCCATGCCCAGGTGATGAGATCAACTACACAGTAACTTATCAAAACGTAGGTACTGCAGGAGTTACAAACCTAGTCCTCCGAGTAGACTTACCATACGAAGTTGACTACATGTATTCAACTCCAAATAATCCTACCCGGTCTGGACAAACTCTTATCTTTAATCTCGGAACACTCCGAGCAGGTGGACAAGGTACAGTGAGCATCCGTGTACACGTACGAGAGAACGCACGAAACGGCGCACCTCTAAACTTCCCTGCAACTTTGAGTTATGTAGATAATACTGGTTACCCTCAGTCCGTATCTGCAAATGTATCAGCAAATGTATGTCCTCTACCACTAGTGGTAGTAGACTCCGAAGCAGAACGAGCAGGGCTCAGTGCGAGTGTGTTTGGAGTTGGCTTCCTTCCTGAGAATATCTTTGAATGGTTGCTACTTATCATACTTATCCTAATACTCATACTTCTCCTCCGACACCTATTCGGTCCGTCCCCACTACGAAGTGAAAGGACTCTGCACAACACATACGGCGCACCATACAGTCAGCCAGTACAGCCAATGCATAACTACGGTAATCCTCCGAGCAATCTCCCAGGAACACCAATGCATTAATTAGTTAGCTACGACTAACAAACAACAAAAAAGTATCAAGGATTCCCCTTGATACTTTTTTGTTTTGCACCTATTTAAAAATGATTTATTTTACTAATCCGGTAGTAGAACTTTGCTACATACCGATATATTGCAAAGTCTCACTACCGGACTAATCGTGCGAGCTTGGATTTCTTGCGAGATGCGTTGTTCTTCTTGATAACACCTCTCTTCGCAGCCTTATCTATAGCCTGAAAAGCAGTTGCGAGCATATTCCCTGCCGCCGCCTTGTCAGTCTTGACGAGTTTTGAAACCTTCTTCATTATATCCTTCATTACCTTCTTGCGGGCGTCGTTAACAGCCTTTTTGCGAGAAGAAACACGGATTGCTTTCTTTGCTGATCTTGTGATTGGCATATACGTATACTATAACAGGAAAAAGCTTAAAACGCAAGAGTTCTCGGCCCGCATAAGGTTTTCTCGGGTCCTCGGGTCGGCCGTAGGAATTCCCGGAACGGCCTCAACCAGACCAGCTCGAAAACCTTATGCGGGCCTGCCACCATGTGTTATCATAAACGCATGATAGGAAGCATAAAAGGCATAGCAGTATACACTGGCAACAAAAGCGTGATAGTAGATGTGCACGGAGTTGGGTATAAAATAAGTGTATCGGGAGATACGGCAGCAAGCGTACACCAAGGAAAAGAAATTTCTCTGTGGACGCACATGCATGTGCGTGAAGACGCACTCGACCTGTACGGATTCTTGACACGTGACGAACTCGAATTCTTCGAACTACTCATTCACGTCTCCGGTATAGGACCAAAGGGTGCACTCAC
Source organism: uncultured Candidatus Saccharibacteria bacterium (assembly GCA_964349965.1). Classification (GTDB taxonomy): domain Bacteria; phylum Patescibacteriota; class Minisyncoccia; order Phycocordibacterales; family UBA9973; genus UBA9973. The sequence continues at coordinate 4,004 of CAYGIL010000031.1, forward strand.
GATACTCGCCGTTGCCTCGATAGACATACTCGTGAAAGCCATACGAAGCGGAGATACTGCATACCTTACTAAGATCTCAGGCATCGGCAAGAAAACCGCAGAGAAAATAATAATAGAGCTTCGAGATAAGATCGACAAAACTTCACACGAAGCTCCCGGAGAGTCACTACAAGGCGAGATCGACGCACTCGAAGCTCTCAAGTCCCTCGGCTACCGAGATCATGAAGCTCGAGAAGCACTCAAAAAGGTACAAGTCGATAAAGATATAAATACAAAGATCCGCGAAGCGCTCAAGATTCTCGGAAACAGATAAACATTATTTCTTAAAGAAATAATTCTTGATGCCGCTTACTGTGTATGAACTCATAGCCGCATACGCACTTTCACGAAACTTTTTTGTTTTGAAGCGATAAATATACCCATACTCGACGAGTACTGAGCGAACGTCCTTGTTTAATGTACCGTTTGAGCCGAGGGCGATGAGTTTCTGATCGAAAACAATACCTTCTTTTTCTTTTTCGTACGTACTTACCCTATACTTTTTGCGTAGTTGTGTAAAAATTTTCTTGCCTAGTTCAGTGCTGGTCTTTGAATTTATCATCTGACCCTCTGGAACATACACGGCAAATCCCTTATGTATGCCTTCAGCCCACACGGTCTTCCGTACGTGATCATTAAAATGAATATGCATAACCGCATCGATAGAGTGCTCATTCGCCCATTTGTTGATGCCGTAAAGGATCACTGACATGCGTTCATCGGCCGCATTGTGGATCACAGTTTCCTTCTCGATAAAATTTCCCTCCCCCACCTTTTGCTTGTGAGCAGCCTTGTGTGTGTTTCTAAATGAAACAATTTCATCTTTGTTGTTCGCAAAGTAGTCGGAAAATTCTTTGGTATAACCGTTCAGATCGCGAGTTATGTATACTTCGAACCTTTTGTCTTTCTTGAGAGAATTGAAAATCCGGGTCGCAAGAGCGAGGTTCATCCCCGCTTCCTTGGTATTACCGTATTGTGCGCCCCACGTGGTATCATCATGACCAGGCACCAAAAGGATCTTGATAGGTGTCGCAGCATACACCCTGCCGGGTACAAAAGTTAAGCCTGTAAGTGTGAAAACTATGCTGAATATAAATAAAAACCTTTTCATATTAAAATTATAACATGCCTGAATTACCCGAAGTCGAAATAACAGTCCGAGGATTACAAAAAACCGTACTAGGACTAACCATACAAGACGTCTGGACCGACTTGTCGACTACCGACAAGCGCAAGACTGACGCAGTGGCGAATCCGATCTTCTTCAAGAGTTTCAAACGTAAGGTAAAAAATGCGAAAATCATCTCCGTAGAGCGTCGCGCGAAAAACATATTGATAAATTTGAATAACGAAAAAACTATCCTGATCCACCTCAAGATGACCGGGCATCTGCTCTACGGGAAATATAAATTTATTAAAAAAGAAAATAAATGGAAACCGGATGAAGATGAAAGGAGTCCCCTGCACGACCCCTTCAACAGGTTCGTGCACGTTGTATTCACTCTTTCAAATGGAAAACATTTAGCATTTTCCGATACTAGAAAATTCGGCAAAATAACTCTACTTGATAGCAAAACTACGCATGAAACAAAACATTTATTAGGTATCGGACCTGAACCGCTCGACAGAGACTTTACACAAGAAAAAATGAAGGAGCGACTGTTAAAAAAGCCAAACGGCAAGATAAAAACAGTTTTGATGGATCAAACTGTGATCGCGGGCATTGGAAATATTTATTCGGATGAAATACTTTGGAGATCAAATATTCATCCAGAAAGAAAAGTTTCTAACGTACAAGAAAAAGAAATTGCACTCATATACAAGGAAATAAAAGAAACACTAACGAAGGGCATAGATTTCGGCGGAGACTCTATGTCCGACTACAGGAACATCCACGGGCTAAAAGGAGAATTTCAGCTGCATCACGAGGCGTATCGCAGAACTCACGAAAAATGTAGAAAGAAAAACCCACGCCAAGGCGGGGCAAGCTGCAATGGCATCATCACCCGCAAAGTCATAAACGGCCGCAGTGCGCACTTTTGTAATATGCACCAGAAATAACAAAGGGGCGTGCGAGTGATGAATCAAACTCGCCGCCCCTCATTGCCCTCAGCACCTATTTAGGTGGGTAGGGGCATTTGAAAATTGGATGCCCAGGTGATCCGCACCTGGGGCAGTTGCGGTAGCGAAAGCTACCGAAAAAACTTCTCAAAAATTTCATAGGATCCTTTCAGGTGGCCGAGCGTTGCTCGGCCACCAACGAACAAGAAATTTTTTGGGAGAGCTGAGTGGACCCTCCCTTCTACCTCAGCGCGCGCGGTGCGCGCCGGGCTGGTTGTGGCACCAAAATTTCTCCTTCTCTATCTGCATTATACCACACTTTAGGAGAAAAAGCCATTATATGTTTAAAATGCGGAATAAAGCTATCCCGCAAGCCACAGAAACGTTCAGGGATTCTTTCTTCCCTCGCATAGGGATCTCAGCTATCACATCACACTTTTTTAAAATATTCTTTGGTATGCCTGTGACTTCAGTGCCGACAATGAAGGCGTTTTTGCTTTTAAGTTTCACTTTTTTATAATCTATAGACCGTTCATCCTGCTCGATCGCTATTATTTGAAACCCCTCCCGCCTCAAATTGCGAATAAAAGCAGGCAAGCTTTCTTTAAATTCCCATTCTACATATTCCTCTGCTCCGAGAGCGGACTTAGCTAGATCGCCTCGCTTTCGCCCAAAGCGATCAAGCGGTGTCGGGGTGTAGCCGGTCAGATATATCTTGTCGATACCCGCCGCGTCAGCCGTGCGAAACATCGCGCCGACGTTCTCCACGCTCCGGATATCATGCAATATTAATATATTCTTTTTTTGATTTTCTAGCTTCATATTTTTGAGCACAGCCGGTAATTTTTTAAAAGTTTCTTCAAATATTTTCATAGTGGTAC
>CAYGIL010000032.1:0-6392 GCA_964349965.1 uncultured Candidatus Saccharibacteria bacterium
CTCTAAAGACGAATACCATAAACGCCTCAAGGAACTTTATCCATCTACGGATGAAAATATAAGAAAAGGATGGGAAGAAGCAAAAAAACTTTGGAAGGATGCTCCGCAAAAATATATGCATGGGTTACGTAACGTCATTTCTTCAGGAGACTATCTAAATGACACAAAAAATGCCAAGGATTGCTTTATTGGTTTTGATATTGAAAATTCTCGTTTCTGTTCTTTTGTAACAGGTAAACTTACTGATACTTATGATTTTACCAACTTCGGTGAAAATTCTTCGCTTATGTATGAAGCCCTGCAAAGTGGCGACCAAGTTTCAGAGGTAAAATTTTCTTGGTGGGCAATTACTAATGTTCAAAGGGTAGAGTATTGTATGTTTGTCGGAAGCTCCAGTGATTTATTTGGGTGCGTAGGTTTGCGTAAGCACCAGTACTGCATCTTGAATAAGCAGTATCCCAAGGAAGACTACTTTAACCTGCGAGAGAAAATTATTGAAAAGATGAAAAAAGATGGTGAATACGGTCAATTTTTCCCAGTAGAAAAGAGTCCTTTTGGTTACAATGAGACTACGGCACAAGAATTTTTTCCTCTTGCTAAGGATGCCGCAATCTCTAAAGGATATTCGTGGCGTGATCGTGAGCAAAAGCAATACGAAATAAAGGAAGGAGTTACTGCATGTGAACACAAGGGGAATTGTGAAGATGCGTGTACTACAGCTTTTATACCACACCCAATGGAACTCCAATTTTATAAGCGCATGAATCTTCCACAACCTAAATTGTGTCCAAATTGTCGCCATTCTGCTCGATTAAAATTCCGCAATCCATTAAAACTCTGGAATAGAACTTGCATGTGTAATAAAAAGCATCCTCACCACGCAGAGCATTGTGATATTGAGTTCGAAACTTCCTATGCTCCCGACCGCCCAGAAATAGTTTATTGCGAGAAATGTTACCAGCAAGAGGTGTACTAAGTGGTAATTCCTCATTCTGTCTACCTATGATCCTGAAACTAATTTCCACCCTATATAAAACAAAGCTCTTTTGACGACCATTTTCATATAGAGCGTGTTTCTAGGTCTGTTGCAGTGTAGGGTTCATCTTTCTTTCGGAACGTCCCATTGTCGACCTCCTTATTTATTGCTAACTGCTTTTTCTGAAACTTTGTAAAAGGCTCTTTCGTGCATAATTTTTCTCCGGCATACCATATTGTTTCGTCTCGCCAATTAGGATTAGGATCGTCCTGACAAATGGGTGCATTGCAATTCTCATAGTGTTTGTATTCCATATAAATTTTGAATTAATTAATAATTAGGTAGGTGCCCGCCTTACCCCTTGATTCCCCGTATTTGCATTTCTGCATTTGGGTGTGGCTTCTTCACTTCTCTCTTTGTAGTTACCTCTGACTGTAATTCGCAGACCCCCTTCAATAAAACGTGGACATAACCATCATTAGTTTTATTTAATTATCTCGACTTACAACCTGCAGAGCTCCGATGCTGATCATTTGGCTGGGTGGAAGGCGAACACCATTTTCCCAGCTTTCGCATCAACACCTGAGCTTCACGTTAGTGGCCCTTATTCAAGGCCGTTTTATCTTAGTCACGTCGGTCAAACGCAATATAAGATTTTTGTTGGGGTTATTTGATTTGAAGTCCCCAAAAACAAAGATCTGGTAACATTGTCATAAACAAAAATCGCTCACTGTCTGTGGCAGTAAGCGATTTTTGTGCGCAATCCACCACAGACGGATTTCGATATTTGGTTATAAATCCATAATACACGCCTACTTTTAGGCATATTTTCCAATTTGAGCTTATAAAATAAGGGTAAAATACGAAAAAAGACCCTAAAACGGAGTCAAGAGCGTTATCCACAACTCGTGGATATATAGCCTAGATTTATTTATTTTATTCATCCCAGACGTTAAAGATGGGTAAATTTTCCCGATATACAGGGTTTCCAATTGCTGGCGGAGGCATTATCTCTGTAATCCTTGGTGGTCCTTGCCGTTGAGCGAAGTAACGTCTCAAATGTTCTTTAGGATATACCTTAAGGATTTCTCTGCTACCAATTACCACGTGTGCTTTACCTACCCACGCTGGTCGAGGTTTCTGCATAACTAAAGCAATATCGCAAAGATGCGGTAGCCGAATAAACTTATTTACACGCAACTCAGCACCAATTAATTCAACTAAGCCCATGTAGAAAATAAATGCAGTATCTCTATCGACGAATTTGGATTTCAGACCAAGCAGCTTGAAAAAGCGATCTTCATCCAGAAGTTCCTTTCGTTTCAAATATTTGACTGGTGGTGTCCACGCCATTCATAAAGCATACAAGATGCCCAAAAAATTGCGGAAAATTTTTAAGGCAATTGATTTCTGAAACCAAAAAGGGACCCATAGAAAAAATGTCTATCCGTCCCTTATTTTACGGTCCCTCACCTCGTCACCTCCTAAATAGCGACCACCCCCATACCCCTTATTAAATAAATACATTACGAACTTGATTATTAAGAAGATGCATTACTCAGCCATCTATTCTTCTCGAGTAGTAGTCGAGCGCTCTTGGCATAATTATTATTAGTAATTAATTAAACATGAATACAACAACATATAAAAATCGCATTCCTTCTCCGTTTCAAACAATGAGGAAGAATGAGTTCGCCAGGAAAGATCCATTGCGTGAGGAAATAGAGAAGAATATCGGCACGTTTAATCTCTCGGTGACAGTCGAAGAAGACAAAGACACACTGGCTTTATTCAAACACGTGCCAGGTCCTATAATTGCCTACATCGCTACACTACGGAAAGGTTCTGAGATAGTCGGTATTGGCCGAGGTAGTGCAATTCTAAGCCGAATTAACAAATTCGTAGATAGAGCAGTTCGTTATGCGTTCAACGCATCGCTCATTGACTCAGTGGTTCATTCAGCAAAGATGCTAGATGCATTATACCTAAAAGGCGCTGGAGTCTCTGAGGAAGTAAATAGCATGGATTATCCCAGTGAATTAGCGACCGAAAGACAAAAATCATATTTGCGAGAATTAATTAGCGTAAATGTGATAGACGATAAAGAAAGAGATCAATGGGAATCCCAGATCGATGAACTCACTAAGGATGAAGCCTCTGAAAAGATCCAATTCTTCGTGAGGTAATTATAATTACCAATAATTAAGGCAGTTTATTAGTAGTCGAGCGGTAGACTGCCTTTTTATTTGGTCCTAGTATTAATCAAATTAACAATTAAAATATGAATAATAAACTTATCTGCATACTAGCTATTCTTTCTGTGGGATTCCTTTTTCTTCTTTGCCATACGAAAACTGTCCAAATAGAAACTGACACAAGCGAACTCTCTCCTTACTGGTGGCAAGTACACGAGCCCTATCTAAGTCTTCTTGATCAATGTCGTAACGGCACCGTTCCCGATAATTATGCCTGTGTGTATAAACTAGCTCACTCAACTCTTAAGGAAGCCGATGCAATAGCAGAAAAATTAATTCAAGCTTCACCATCAGTGAACACAAAATATATTCCTGAATTTTATGAAGTCTTGCCTGGAAAGGTCCAGGTGACGCAAAAGGTCAAAGATGCTTACTTCGATGCTTTCTGTGATTTAGACAGTATGCTTATGTATGGAGGAACAGGTTCAACTACCGAAAGAGAGGCGTGTAGATACTTCTATGCCGAGAAATATCTAGACCTACTCAAAAGTCTTATGCAGAGATAATAGGGTTTTTCTTTGAATTAGCTAAATTTTTCAACTTTTCTGCTCTTTTCCTTCTGTCTTCTCGAGCCACATACCATTCATCAACAAGTTGTTCTATTAGGCCTATAAGGAGTTGTGCTTCTTCTGGTTCAACATCAACTATTATATTTATATCTTTTTTCATGTGAGCTCCGATGTTTCCAACTTCTCTGACAGCATCGATACTATCCCATACATCTTGTTCTACTTTGTTTTCGAGCTCCTTGATCTCGTCAAAAAGTGTTGATTTAGAAATGCCGTAAAAATCACGAATCATTCCTTGGAGACATCTGCGAGCAAGGGTTGCTGATGCCTTCGGACTTAAATCACGTATACGACACGCTTCGTAATAATCTTCTTTGATCGGTTCTGGTATGTAGTCAGGTAAAACTTTTGCTTCTGATTCAGGTAAGAGATGCCAGCTTTGAATATCACCAATGGGTTTCGTATGGTTATATGATTTTGTTAGCTGTGCGGTTAAAGTAAGTTTCTGGCATTCTTCGTTAGGGCAAGTAATAGCATTAACCCTAAATCCTACATCTCCGAGCGTAGATTTATTTAGGTAAAGATGATTCCAAGTGGAATACATATTTGGTTCTGTAATAGTTGTATGCCGTCCGCAATATGAGCAAGTGTAATTCATTTTATTTTTTTAATTTTTAATGTTTTTTGTCAATCGGAGGGTGCGGATCATTTCCAAAACTATCTCTGTCTTTAATGATTCCGTGCCTATCATGGTAGAAGGCCTCCACCTCGGCTTGTTTTGCAAGTTTATGAACCTTATCTTCTGAAACAGATTGAGTTCTGTGAATTGATACAGGATTTTTAACACCTTCTTTTTTTACCGCCCAATCACCGTGCCATGGCACACTGTGAAAATTTTTTTTACTCATATAATTTTAATTTAATATAGGTCAGCTGGTAGTACTGCTACGACTACTCCCTGGATGACACAATTATTTGTTAATACTATCGATTTATGAGGTTCTGAGGATTTTGGTTTCAGGATTACCATTCCATTCTTGCGCTCGAAGACTTTTACTGTTGCTTCATCATTGATAAGAGCTACAACAATATTCCCATTGTCTGCACTTTCCTGTTGTCGCACAAGAACAATTGATCCATCCTCTATGTACACCCCATTAACTTTTGCTTGATTCATTGACGTGCCAGAAACACGAAGCAGAAAATATTTTGATCCTGGACGTGCCAAAGCTGTCGTTACGGATATCATTGCCTCTACGTTTTCTTCAGCAAGTATGGGTTCACCCGCAGCCACAGTTCCAACGAGAGGTATTTCAACAGTAGAAACGGAAGTGTTTTGGGACAACGATGCGCTTGCAAGTCGAATCTTTCTGCCCATACGCTTTATTAATCCTGCCTTTTCAAGTCGTTGGAGTGACAAAATTGCCGAACGAAGAGAAGATTTCTTAATAACTTTATTTATCTCTAGCAATGTTGGCACATCAAGACCATGGACAATCCGGTTACGAATCAGTGTGTATACCTTTTTGTCGCCCTCGCTTAAATACTCGAGCATAGGTAAAGACTAGTAAACTATTTGGTAAAAGTCAAGCGTCAAAAGTGGAAAAAATGTGTAAAAGTATGATACCCTTTTCACACCAAATCATTCAACGGGTGCTTTGTCATTTGTGAGCGTAAATGGTCCGCTGATGCTGAAAGATAAATGGCGGTAGTGCTGATGTCGCTGTGGCCCATAAGCTTTGACAAAGAGTAAATGTCGCAGCCACTTTGGATCATCATACAGGCAAAGCTGTGCCTCAATTTATGGATACTGAAATCTATTTTAGAAACCCTCCTCATTGTTATTGCTATACTTCTTAACCCTGCATAAGTTAGTCCTGTGTTCCGGTGGAGCGAGACGAAGAACTCCGGGCATGTTTTTTTAAGTTTACTTCTCTCTTCTAAATATTTCTTTAGGATTACTGCCAACGATGGACTCATGGGCACTATGCGATCTTTGTTACCTTTGCCATTTTTCACAAACACTGAAAGATTCTCAATATCCATGTCAGTGTATTTTAATTTCAGTAACTCCTGCTTTCTTATTCCGGTAAATAGAAAAGTCGCAAACATGGCGTGGTTTCTGTAACGCAAAAATTTATTCTGCCAAGGGTAATTGTCTATTATTTCTAATAATCTGATGGTATCTTGCTGGGTTAGTTTCTTTGGCAATGTCTTTTCAACCCTTGGCTTCTCAATATCGGGGACAGGGTTCTTCTCTGTCATGAATCCCTGGCTGATGCACCAACGAAAAAATACAGTGAGTGATCTGTAATACACAAGATAAGTACTTACAGTCCAATTTCTTTTCGACCTGCCATTGAGAAACAACGCACGCACATTTTCCACTGATACCTGGTTGATATCAGTGATGTTTGCAAACTTACAAAAGAAGTCTATCGTATGCTTATATCTTTTAATCGTATCTTTCGAATAACCACGAATCGAAAGACTGTAATCATAAAACTGCTGACACAAGGCTCGCATTTCCACAGAAATTTTGCATTCCTTGTTATGTATCTCTTTAGAATTTTATTTAAGTTAAATTGATGAGCAACCTCACCTGAAGAGGTGTATCAGCAAAAACATCATTTTTCAGAAATACCCATGCGG
>CAYGIL010000033.1:0-6391 GCA_964349965.1 uncultured Candidatus Saccharibacteria bacterium
TTATTCCTTCGGAAGTTGTTTGATGTTTTACCGGATCGAACGAGTTTAATCTTGTACATTTCCTCTCTTGTGATCATTGGTTTATGTAGCCCCTGTATATCTTCATCTGTTTCCGGATCAATTAAGATACCGGCGTAGAAGTTCAAGTATTTACCCAAAATGCGATCAATGACTTGACCAGTCGTTTTTTTACCTAAAATCTTGGCTAAACCCCATTGATCAAGGGCTTTTGCAAGATCGACTTGAGAAGTAAAAGCGCCTCTTGCATATTCTTTTAAGCCCTTTTGGATAATTGGAAAAACTTTTTCATTGATTGGATCCGGCTCTGTTTTCTTTTCATCCCTCTTTGCAGATCCGAATGGTGTATAGCCCACTGGTGGTTTCCACGGATAAATACCTTGTCGCACACGCATGAGCATCCCGTTAGAACAGCGCTGTCTGCGTATAGCGTTATCAAACTCGGCAAAACCAGCAAGCATTGTTTCGAAAAGTTTTTCTTGAGGATTGTGTCCTATCAATTCTGTTGCTGAATGAAGAGTAACGCCATAATCCATCAATATCTTGCGCACAGCAAAATGATCCTCTGTATTACGCGCAAAGCGATCTACCTTCCACACAACAAAAGCACCGATCTTGCCTTTGTTGCGACGACAAAACTCGAGAGCTTTTAGAAGCTCCTCTCGATCAGCAGTTTTAGCAGAGGCACCTTCTTCGCAGAAGATATTTTCATCAAGAACCTCTATATTCTTTTCACTGCAGTATTTTAAGCAACGTGCCTTTTGATCATCAAGGGATGTCCCCTGAATTTGCTCGGTGCTACTAACGCGTATGTATATTATTCCTTTCATAGATTTGAAAAACGCCAAAGGGACGGTCTAGTTGACCCAACGTAGTGTTCTCCGAAGAGTAGCTCGCTGGTAGACCGCCCCTTTGGCGCAACGAGCAATAAAAAACTCCTCGGACTGATTACTACATGGGTCAACAGTTCCATTGTAGCAAATGTACTACTTCCTTGTAAATCCTCTGACAGTGCATATAGGTTAAAACTTCTATAGGATCGTGCTGTCGTGCGCGCGATTACTCTTCTAGTGCCATGCGTGTACTTTTGACAACGAATATAGACGCACATCATATACGCCTCTGCTTACGTATATAATACGACTTTCGCGCTATTTCCCTACGTCTTTCCGGATGCTGTGCTACCCAGCGCTTCCATTGTTCATACGCGTGTAATACCCACGGCAGGCGCTTTGATCGTGCCTTTTTCTTGTATTTACGCACGATTTCGTTCCATTTTTGAGGGTTTTTCTTACGCCATGCAGCAATCTCCTTCGCCACACACTTTGTGCATAGAAGCCGGCGATTTTGCCACGTGAAGCGAAGCGGACGAAACTCCGCACCACATTGCTTGCACCATTTAATGATTTTTATGTCTTTATAGAATTTATTCACCATACCTGTAGCGTTTATATTTATGGTCAAGTTCACCTTCAAGGGTAGAAAGTTTGTCGCTCAAATTCATATATGCGTCATGAAGCTGTTTTTCATCTTCATTTCCGGTAATATAGGCAATGGGGTCATCCCACATGCTGAATAGTTCTTTTTCAAAATCAGACACGTCTTTTTGTTGTACAAACTTAAGAAGCATAAACTCAAGATCTGCGCATCGTTGTTTTAGCTCCCTGTTAAAAAATGGTATTTTCATGATTTTGATTTTCGTTATTTACCCCACCACCCAACTCACTATATTTTTCTTCGACCTTTGAGATACCGGCGACCGGATATATCAGCATCCGTCTTTTGTCGTCCTTGTCCGGTTCTTGGCTGATCAAGCCAGAATTTTCCAGCACCGGTAATACCTGTTGCCTTAAAAACCAATCGTTAAGTATTCTGCCGTAAACATCTAAATGTTTTTTCAGCACATCTTTGCGAAGCAGTGCTGTTGTACTTTCCATTTCACCACCATCCCATGCCGGATTTTTTTCTCTCCATGCTGGTAAAATAACTTCGTAGTACATATTGTAGAGATACGGTGGAATGTTCAGCTCTTGGCTTTCGGATATCCTCGCCCAAACCTTAAATGCCTCTTGAACATCATCCTCGTTTGCAATAATTGTCGCTCCCTCCCTTTTTCTCCACCAAAGATTTAAAACTGCAAAACATTTGATAATGGCAATAATGCGCCCGATATCTCTTTGATGTTTTGGTTTCAAAGTCGGACGATCCTTTAAAAACATCCCCTCTATCACTTCGGGGCATCCTAATTTCACATCCTTGATCTCCTCCTGCTTGATTGCCTCTATGCGTTGCTTTAGGAGTTGACGACGCTGATCGCTTTCCAACCAGCCATTGTATGCTTCTAAATCTGTTTCTTTCCTGATTTTTATTGCAACACCTTGGCGGATTTTTTCTTGATTCGTTTCAGGGCTTAAAAGGATAAAGCGAGTAGCTTCCTGTTCATCGAGCTTCAAGCTGGCGGTACAGAAAATCACCGAAGGAAAACCCTTGAGAAGGATGTTTTTGGTTTTGTGTCCGCCGCGTTGGTTTTTATCTGTGATTTTAATAAGCAATTCTTTTTGATCGTGGGATAAAAATGGACGTAGGTGCTGAAGAAGCATTGTGTGTGGCTGATCAAGAAAGATCATGATTTTCCTTGATAGATCAACCACATATTCATTCTTTTCTGCTATGTACTTGCCCTGATCATGGAAAAACGCCGTTGGGCTAACATAGCCAACCATTATCACGTCTTTTTTTGGGAACAAACTTGCTATCTCAACCGGAATGTATGACTTACCAGTCGAAGAAGGTGAGATGTTGCTTATATTCAGTTGTGATTCTTCGGTGTAAGCGGAGAGTTCGCCGAGAAATGTTATCAGCTTGTTTGTTTCATCCTTTTTGATCGTAAGTCCTAAAACATCAATCAATTCATTTGAAAACATTGGGGCTAAATTCGATGTATCGATTTTCTCTCGCTCCGGATATTCTTTTACGAATTTACTAAATAGATCATCAGCGTTGCCGTTTAGCTTCACAAAATAATCCGTAATATCGCCGGCTTCACCAACTTCTTCCGGTAGCGTGATCTTAAATAATTGAGTATCCAATCTTTCGTTTGCAAGAAAAAGCTCAAGAACTCTGGCGGATCCATTTCCGCCAGCTTCATCGTTGTCGTAGCAGACATAGACATTGCGGACATTTCCGAAGTTAATCAGCCACTCTCTCTTGAAGGTGTTTGCGCCACCGGTAGAGGTAACAGCCGGTATGCCTTTTGACAGAAGGATGAGCCGATCAAATTCACCCTCGCAGATCACTATTTTTTCTTCCGCTTCTCGCAGTGTGTCCCATCCATATATTTGTGCCTCCTTACCGAAAGGGTAAACTTTGCTTTTGTCGGGGTTGGTTTCATCCTCCGGATCCCTACGGAGTTTCAAAAAAGAAAATTTACCATCCTCACCCCTTATCGGAATAGTGATCCATTTTCTATCGTAGAATGTGCCAAAGCCGAGATGGTGTTCTTTAATAAGTTCATCTGTTATGCCACGGTCATTTAGATACTTCCGTATTCGCTCGGGCATTTCTCGATTGCATCTCTCGACGATACTAGGATTTAGCGTGGCACTTGTAGATGTATTTTTAGGGCGAGATATTTTTTTATTTAACAAAACATCCTTCGGCTGATCTCCGAGGTGTTCAGCAAGCGTGAATATGTTTCCTTTAGCTCCACACTTTTTGCAGTCGTACTGGCTGGTTTCCGCATCGATATACAAGTGCGCCTCACTTCCTGTGCTATCAGCATCACAGTTGCTAAAAACACACCTCACTATAATTTCCTTGCCGGCTTCTTTAATAATCTTAATGCCTTTGCGGTTCAGGTATTCTTTGATTGTTATGGTTTCGTTATTCATGTTCATTTTTTGGGAAATAAAGTTTTAAGTGCTTTTTGAATTTCCGGTTCATTGTTATGAATTTCAGGTACAAAAAAATCTGATACCCGAATGGTTGCGTCACAGGTACACTCCTTTTCGAGAGCATCCAGATAACAATGGTGTACTACCCAAAGAGCATCTAGTTGTTCTTGTAAAAGTTTGCAGTTTTGGCAGGGCTGTGGCGTAGATGCCTCAACTGTGCTGCCGTATCTTTTTGAATAGATCCTTTCTAAAGCATCTTTGAAAAGAGAAACGGTAAGCTCGGCAATTTCGTGTGCTTCCTGTATCTGCTTAATTGAGATATCCCTTCCATATACTTTTAAAAGCGCTCCACGCAAAAGTTCTAAAAACTCTATATCTTCAGCGAATGTTTTATTTTCCATGTTCATTTTGTTTATTTTCCTTACTTTTAATTCTTATCTCGAGCCATGCCGGAAAAATTACGTCCTCGACAAGATACTGAAAGGCGTTTCGGATTTCCTCGATCTGCTGATCCGTAAGCGTCGGGTCATTCAGTATTTTTTTGACGCGTTCGATGGTAAGCATGGCTATTCTTCTCCGTACAGTCGGGATTTGACTATCCGGAGCTGATTAACGAACTGCTGCGGTTCCACGTTCAATTCGCCGCGCCAGTATTGTTCGACCATTTGATCGAGATCAGCATTACGACAAAACAAAAACTGCGCTTTACGTGGATTTGTCTTATCTACTGATTCGATCGGGTAGTAAAGAGAAAGCGTTGTAATTAGCGCCATGTCGGAGCAGCGAATGAATTGTTCTTGTTTTTGCATATTCACGCTCATTTCTTGAGCATGAAGTCATTCTCCTGCAAAAACAGATCGCTTGTAATTTCTTGCTTTGGCTTGTTTTTAAATATAAGTTCGATCGGAGCAAACAAAAAACAACCCATCTTGGGTTGTCCACAAGCAGGTGCAAGAATTAACGCGTCGTGTTAAACGTAGGGGTTGTTTATTTTAAGTCCGTCGCCCCTAACAATATCGATGAGTTTACCGCCATTAAGGGTTTTATTTTCAAAACTCTTCTTTCCTATCTTGGCGAATCGAAATAGTTGATTGCTAACGGCGTTTTGTATTCTCTTATTTCGCTCTTCATCACTTTCGACCTCCTCTTCGCCTTTCGCTATTAGAAAGTTATCAATTTCCTTGTAGGACAAAAACCCATCTTGACCAGAGTTAGAATAAAGCGCATCTAATACGCGGTAATAAATGGTATTTGCGCTCATGTTGATCTTTTTGCCGTCATAGAAATAATCACCCCCGTCTTTATGAAGTAATTTCTGTCGCAACGGTTCACGTGTCGGTGCTGTGGTACCTGATTTATTTCCTCCTATTTCATTAACCAGTTTTTTATATATTTTCTCGAAGTTAGCTGGAACAGTCACGCTGCAAAAAGGAGTATGTTCCTTGCCATATTTCATTGAATCAGACAGGACACCATCACGATCATATTCATTGATTTTTACACCTTCATTTTTAAAGCTTCGAACAGTATCGCAAAAAACAAATGGATGAACATTTTCAGGATCCTTCGGATCTACATCATTAAGATATATCTCAAGCTCAACATCTTTTGCGCCATTATTATCAGGCACCTGCGCTCTAAAATTCTTGACAAGAATATCAAGCGAACGACGCACCTCTCTTTCGAATTTTGTTGGTATGCTCATATTCATCTACATCCTTATAAAACTCATTTTATCAGACCTTGCCACATTTGACCATAGCGACATTGTTTGATACACTTTCAAAGTACAACTGAATAGCAGTGACCTAAACCATCGGCTTCGGCTGGTGGCATGGTCGAAAATCGTAGGACATAGAAAACCCGTCATTGGGGCGTGTCCTACGTTGTGGAGGGAAACTTCCATAGGGGCGCAAGCCCTCCCAGTGGCGGGTTTTGTGTTTTCAAAACTCGCTGCTCATAAAACCATGAGCAGAAATAATAAAAATCCATTTTTGAGCGAGGAGTTCTATGATGATGTATTTAAGTGTGTCAAAGAGAAGTCCGACGCGGAATACCATCGCAAGAAAAAAACGTTTTATAACTGCCCGATATGCAAGGGGAAAGTGTGCGAAGCTGATAGGTTTGATCACGAATTTAAGCATGTTTTACACCAACCACTAAAATACCGGATAGAAAGGAGCTTCTCAAAAGCGCTGCCAGTAATCTTATTTTGGGGACTTTGGATACTTCTTGTTTGGTGGCTGATGGCAAGAACGGACAATACTCCGGACTTAAACGCTCCTATCGATCCGGCTACTGAAATAATGGAGTGTACCGGCGCAGGTGGTAACTCTTATCCTTGCTAATCATTCGTCTTAAAATAGACCTTGCCACATTTGACCATGTGTTGTTTTTGCGATAGAATGGATGAATCAAAGCAATAATATGACCAAAGAAAAGTTTTTAACTTTACGAGAGGCGGCAAAGTACCTGCGAGT
>CAYGIL010000034.1:0-6313 GCA_964349965.1 uncultured Candidatus Saccharibacteria bacterium
CTTCTGGCCAGCGCAGAAATCTTTCCATGAGATAATGTGTAGATAGTAAAAAGCTGATCAAAGTCGCCTCGATCAGTTGCTTTAAGGATAACGCCGCTAGTACAATAAGTAGACATTACAAATTTTTTCGGTCTAAATATCTTTGCAAGATAAGCGCAGCAGCGGAAGCATCCACTAGGGCGCTTTGAGCTACTTTGATACGGGTGTGGGATGCGGAGGCATGCAAATTTTGTTTTGTGTTTTTTGAGCTGCGGGCTTCGACGGAAGTAAGGAATTCACGTTCGCGGTTGATGGGGAATGCAAATATATTTTCAAGCTTTGAAATAAAGGCATTGGTTTCTTTCTCTACTTTATTTGGTTTTCCGGAGAAGTCGAGTGATTCACCAACCACAATTTCTATTATATTTTCTTTTTTCAAAATTTCTTCAAGATTTTTCAAAAGTTTTGGGTCGTTTGGAAGTATCGTATATGGGAAAGCGAGTTTGCCGTTTTCATCCGAGACTGCGAGTCCGACGCGCTTGGTGCCGTAGTCAATGCCGAGAAATCTACCGGAGTAAGTCATGGGACCATACTAGCACCCCGTAGTAGAGCTTGGCAATGCGCACAAGCGCGTTTTTAAAAACTTTGCCAAGTCTCACTACGGGGTAGCATAAAAGGCAAATTTCTGGTATAATGCGAGTATGATAGAAATAATTTTGGCAGTTTTGACAATATGGGCAATCCCGTGGAAGATCTATGCAGTGTGGAATGCGGTCAAGCATGGGCAAAAGAAATGGTTCGTAGTACTCCTTCTCCTCAACACGTTTGCGATCCTTGAACTTATTTACATTTTCAAAATTGCAGGCAAGAGTTGGGCGGACGTGAAGCATGACTTCCGGAGTGCATGGCAGTCGTTGAAAAGTAAGTAAAATATAGTCGTATTGTTTGGGGTTTGTGCGGAGGCGTGCGTGAGTGGTTGAAACGAGCGGTCTTGAAAACCGCCATGGCGTAAGCCATCGTGAGTTCGAATCTCACCGCCTCCGCAGAGACTCCTAGCAAGAGTTGACATCGCTATTGACAATATCAACTAAAAGGTATAAACTGTTGATGTTTATATGAACAATATCAATAGACCAAAAATAGGCCGGTATGTGACACAAAAAGAAGGTTTTAGATCTTTTACACCGTATGACTTTCCGCCAAAAGAAGGGTTTACTATCAATTCTAAGTTGTACAAAAAACTCGAAGACGCAATTCGACTTGTCGGTAAACTCGATGGTATTACAAGGCTTTTACCTGATAAGGACTTTTTTCTACTTATGTTTATTAAAAAAGATGCTGCTTACTCAAGCCAGATAGAGGGGACCCAGGCTACTTTGCAAGACGCAGTTGCGGCACCTGTAACGGAAGAGAAATCACGCCTGCATCCTCATGTGGATGATATTGTGCATTACGTAGACGCCGTGAACTATGGTATTAAAAGAACTGAAACCCTTCCTATCTCACTACGATTGGTACGCGAAATACATGAGAAATTGATGACCGAAGCACGCTCAACACAGCATGCATATCCTGGTGAATTTCGACGTTCTCAGAACTGGATCGGTGGTAAAACCCCTCAAGATGCATCCTTTGTGCCTCCGGCGCCTAATGATATGAATAGATCACTTGATGATTTGGAAAAATTTATTCATGCAAAGGATGATTATCCCTCGCTTGTTAAGGCAGGTCTTTTGCACGCTCAATTTGAAACAATTCATCCGTTTACAGATGGCAATGGACGCACAGGCCGCATGCTTATTGCTATGTATATGCATCACGCAAAGCTTCTGGAATTACCAGTATTGTATCTTTCTAGCTACTTTAAGAAGTATCAAAAACTTTATTACCAAAAACTTCAGAGTTACCATGAAGAGGATTCAGATATTGAAGGTTGGTTGGAGTTTTTCCTTGAAGGAGTGGCTGAAATTGCCGAATCTTCAATTGAAACATGTACACAAATTACCGCACTTCGAGATCGTGATTTTGCAAAAATGCAAAAGCTGGGTAAGCAGTCCGCAGAGTCAACACTTGAAGTAGTTCGTAAACTTTTTAGTCAACCAATTGTTGGTATCGCGGAGATCACAAAGTGGACTGGTTTTAGTCCCCAGGGGGCCTACAATATGATTAAACGACTCAAGGAGCTAAAAATCCTAGAGGCTCTTGGTGATGCTAATTATGGACAAAAATACATATACGCTGACTACTATGAGGTTTTTGACGATACTTTCAGGGCCGCACGAATAAAAAAATAATTCATGCAAACTCTAAAACAGATCGGTGTGATTTTCGTAAGTGCGTTTTTGCTCAATCTCGTGTGGGAGAACGTGCATGTATTTTTATATGATAATTACAAGGGCGGGGCGATTACGGAACTCATCCTCCTGCATGCGACTTTAGTTGATGCGCTTATTATCGTTGCCTTGTCACTCCCGCTTATTTTTATTTCGTCACTCAAGAAGCAAAGCTGGACTATTGTAATTCTCGGAATTATCATCGCAATTATTATCGAGTGGTGGGCGCTCGGTACCGCACGGTGGGTATACAATGCATACATGCCGATCATCCCATTTTTGGGAACAGGGCTTACGCCAACGATTCAGCTCGGCCTCCTCGGATACCTTTCGTTTAAAATAGGGGAGCGGAAATACGCTCAGTAAATAATTTGATATACTCTACGTAGTATGGAACTCATCGAGATAACAGAATTTTTTCAAAGTGTGAAGGTGCCGATGACGATCATGCACGTGCTCGCGGTTGTGTTTGGTATGGGTGCGGCACTCACCTCTGACGCGCTTTTTTCTTTTTTTGGAAAGGATAAAAATTTGAATAAAACGGAATTAAAAACACTTGAAATTCTAAGTACGTTGGTGCTTTACGGACTCGTCGTTATAGCCATTTCCGGTATTGCTCTTTTCCTCTCAGATCCAATACAATACCTAAATTCAGCAAAGTTCTTGGCGAAGATGAGTATCCTCGTTGTGCTTCTCCTAAATGGCTACTTGTTAAATGCATACATTTGGCCGCGCCTCCTCAGGAAAAAGTTCTTTACCGCGCGAGGCGAGAGAAGCATTCGCCGATTAGCTTTTGCGCTCGGGTCTATATCAGTGATTTCGTGGGTAGCAGTATGTGTGCTTGGGGTACTCAAAGATGTACCGATGAATTATGGTAGTATCATGGGGGTATACTTTATTATCCTTTCTCTTGGAACCCTTGTCGCACTTGGGGTAGAGAAGAGGGAATTAAATTAATATGAAAAAGAAAATACAGATATTATATATTCACGGAGGGGAGACGTTTTCAAATGAGAAGAATTATTTTCATTATTTGAAGACGCGAAAGATCTCTCTCAAGAAAAAGGTGAAGTGGTCGGACGACTACCTCGACAAAGAGCTGGGGAAGAATTTTGAAATTATTCGTCCGCGTATGCCGCTCCAAGATAATGCGAAATATCGAGACTGGAAAATATGTTTTGAAAGTTATTTTCCTTATTTAAAGGATAATATTATTTTGATTGGTGTCTCACTCGGAGGAATTTTTCTCGCGAAGTATTTATCGGAAAACAAATTTCTAAAGAAAATACTTTCGACGTACCTTATCTGTCCGCCTTTTGATAACACGCTGCCTGGTGATGAACTCGTTGGGGGATTTGCGCTAAAGTCTAACTTATCTCTCCTCGAGGAGAATTCAAAGAATTTGTACTTGTTATTTTCTAAAGATGATCCGCTTGTTCCATCTTCTCACGCAGAAAAGTACCGGGCGAAACTTCCGAATGCGAAAATAATAATTTACAAAAGCAAAAACGGGCATTTCCAGATTTCAAAATTTCCAGAAATCGTGAAGATGATTAAAAAAGATTTGGAGGGAAAATAGACAATTCTTTTATTATCGTTCGATGAGTATTGCCCGAGCAGGAGCACCTTCGATATCTGTGAACTTTAGCGGAAGGCAGACGAGTTCGTATTCTTTTTCTTGTGCTTCGGAGAGATCGAGGCCTTCGATGATCGGGATGTTGTGTTTGAGTAGAGATACATGCGGTCGGTGATCCGGTCCTTTGCGCTTTTTGATTGAAAGTGAGTCTATGCCGATCGCCGTTATGTTGAGACCAACGAGGTAGTCCGCCGCATCACCATCGAGGTAGATATAATCATCATGGAAGCCTTGAAACCCACGGGAAGAGTTTTTGGTTTTAAGAAGGATGCGTTCTCCGCTTTTGACGTTTTTTCCTTTGAGCTGGGTTGTCTTTATTGATTCCCCGTTGTCTTTTGAAAAATCGAGTACTCGGCATGGTCCTACAAATGCTTCGAGTGGTAGTCGGTCGAGGGTTGCACCGCCGAGTACTGTGTGTGCTGGCGCATCTACGTGAGTGCCTGTGTGTGAACCGAGTGTTATCGAAGATAACATCGTCGCAAATTCGGGCATAGCATGATGAATCTTTACCATGAGTGGGACGTTGTCCGGGTAGATAGGAGTCTTATTATTAAGAGGTAGTGATATGTCTATTATTTTCATATGAGCATTATACCATATTGTGTCAAATACGTTCTAGGGCGGAACCCTTTTCATATACAAGGAGGGGGCTGTCTTTCCATTTTTTCATTATATTTTCAGTTATTTTCCACTCGGCTAGTACTTCCTCCCGGCTTGTAAATATATGTTTTTCTCCTCGGATCGCGTATTCTAGTACTTTTTCATACGCATCGTTCCCGCTTGACACAATAACAAATTTGAGGCTTGGTTCAGTTGAGTCAACATTTTTAAAAAATATTTCCATAGACATCTCTTCGTGATCGAGTGCCTTACCGCTCTCGATGATGAGCGGTACGTCTTTCCACTTTTTTTCTTTGAGTTCGAGAGTGACTCTAAAAAAAGTTTCAGTTTTTGAATCTTTTTTTACTTCCGGTTCCTCGAGATAACCTTTGTACTGTCCTCGTACGAGCGTAGCGTTTTGCGAAATTTTAAATTTCTGAAGTACCTGGGCTCGGGCTGTCTGGATATTTGTTGCGGTTTTATCTTTTGGCTTTTCCATAACGATCGCAGTCAGCATCTGCAATACGTGATTCTGCCCGACGTCACGGAGCGCACCGACTCCGTCATAAAACTCTCCTCGTTTCTCAATTTTGTCCTCGGATTTTTCTTCTTCGGCGAAGACGACACGTATGCGTTCTATGTACTTGTTGCCCCAGATCTTTATAAGATCTTTATTACTAAAACGCAAGGGCAGTATGTGAAGCATCGTTTCCTTGGCGAGGTAGTGATCTATGCGGAAGATCTGCTCATCTGTGAACGACTTACGCAAAAGGTTGTCGAGTTTTCGAGCATGTGCACCGCTCGTGCCAAAAGGTTTTTCGATCATGATGCGTGCGAGCCCCCCCGCCTTGTTCTTATGAAGCCCAACTTTTATTATATTTCGGCAGATTGCCTCCGTGATCTCTTGGGGTACGGCGAGGTAGAAGAGGGAAGTCTCTTTGCTTTCGGATACTTTTTCTTTTAACTTCTTGAAGCTTTCTACGTCATTGATATTTCCCTCTACTTATTCAAAAAGTTAAAGAAATTTTTCCAATTTTTTCTTGTTCAGGTTTTGCTTTTTTTGTGTTACTGCATCCTCGGTGAATACTTTGAGTCCGCCGTTGCCGAGAGGCTTGCGTCCAAAGCCGATGATCTTTGTATTTTGGGGGAACATCTCAGAAGAAAACAAATACCAAAGCGCAGGTGCGAGTTTCTGCTTGTAGAGTTCACCAGTTACGCCAAAGATGATGATATTCATACTTACACCATACTATATTTCTTTACATAAATCGACCTACTCGTGATACAATTATCATATGCAAAGCATAGAGTGGGACGCACTTGAATACGATGAGAAAGATCGTGACCGAGGATGGTTCTACGCGCTCGGGATCATCGTTATTACGAGTTCACTCACCGCGATTCTTTTCGGCAATTATTTTTTCGCGGCATTCCTACTTCTTGCGGGAGGGCTCCTTGGCTTTCTTGCGCTACGAAAACCTGAACTAGTGTCCTACAAGCTCTCTCGTAAAGGTTTCCACGTCGGCAATACCCTCTACCTTTATGAAAATATTCGTTCATTCTGGGTCCAAAAAGCTCACACAGATACCCCGGAGGGCCAGGTTCTACGCCCGCTCCTTTTCATACATTCTGAGAGATTTTTCTTGCCGATCATCGTCACTCCGATCCACGAAGATATGGCCGACGAAATACGTTCGATATTTCTTGGTTCAAATGTTCCTGAAGAAGAAATGAAAGAACACATAACGGAGAAGATCATGGAAGC
>CAYGIL010000035.1:0-6277 GCA_964349965.1 uncultured Candidatus Saccharibacteria bacterium
GTATGAATTTGATAATTTTTATTTACATATCCAATGATTTTATTAAAGTAATTTTCGCTCGCCATGAGTTGTGATTTAAAAGTTCCCTGGAAAAGAGATCCTGTACGTACATTTTTCAAATTAAAGTATCCAGTGTATCCTGCTTGTAGTTTTTGCATAAACTTAGAAATTCCATTGTCTACGAGTTGCTTTAAAACAAAATGAAAGTGGTTTGGATTCAAACAGTAAGCAACGATAGCTACAAGAGGTTCCCCAGACAGCCCTTTAGGCGCTGTCTGATTCTTTCTTGCATTTCTTATGCTTCCACTATTTTCAATTTGATTGAACTCAAGCATACTTTCCATAAAACGGCTTAAGTCTTTTTCATCACTGAAAATATCTCGTTTATCCACGCCACGATTGTATACGTGATAATACTCACCTATCACAAGAGGTTGTTTTCTCATCAAATGAGTATAACACAGACAGCCCTTTAAGCGCTGTCTGTGTGCTCTTACAGAACTATTTACTGATTGTTTTTACAATAGCATCCATCTCTGCAACTAACTTTGCATCATAATTAGATGGCAAACTGTAGCTCATGCCACCCACTGGTGTACTGTATGCACCACCAGAAAACGTTCCGTTAGAATTTTTTGCACAAAAACTATAATCAATACCTAATTTCGGATAAATACTTTCAGCTGGAAATCTACGTAATATACCTATCGGTGTAGAGATCTCCACAAAAGGAAGATGTCTTAAATCAGTATCGAAATTTCCGTCAGGCGATTGTTTAGAGTCAGAAAAAATACACAGACCGCCACCGCCATCTGCTTGGGCAATGCTTATGGTCGCATTATCACCCTTACGAACTAAAACCATATTAGCAGCATATGGATTTATCGAAGTTGCTTTAGGTACCCAAGAAGAAGGGTGTTTGATTGTAAAATCTACTGGACCATCAAATCGATATGTTGCCCAAGCATCAGAGGTCACTTCTTTTTTGATTGTGTTATTTGTAACCGAATTATTGCTAGGAGTTATAGTTCTGTAATCAGGATTCTCTTGTTGATAATCCTCACCGCTCAAACCAGTATTCGAACTCTTCCCTAAGTAATATCCGCCCCCAACAGCCAAAGCAGCAACAATAACTACTACTACGATTAACATTGTAGAACCTTTATTATTTTTCATAATACTATTATACCCTTTTATAGCCCTTATAATATGACAAGAAATTTATCTTCACTTTAGAATAAACTATTCCTTATTTTCATCTGAAAACAATTTACTGAAAGCTTTACGTGGATCTGTCTTTGCTTTAGGTCTATTCTCAGTTTCTCTCTGTAACTTCCTCCGTAGATCTTTAATAGCCTGCTCTTCATCATTTTTTGCACGTTTTGCGTCGGCATTCGAATTCAATACAGGCCTATGTTTCTTAACAATTTCATCTTTTTTTATCAATTTTGGTGGTCGCTCAACCATACTTATATTATATCATAAAACCATAAAAGGTTGCTTTTTGGAGCTATATATGCGATAATACCTGTATATGAGCCTCGTGCTACAAATACTGCCTTATGCGCAAATCGTTCTATCGGTTGTTCTAGTAACTGCTATAATATTACAGCAGTCAGGCTCGAGCCTAGGCGGAACACTCGGAGGAGACGATTCTTCGTTCCATCACACAAGACGGGGTTTTGAGAAGTTTCTTTTTTATTTGTCTATAATTTGTGCTATTCTCTTTGCTTTATCTGCTTTTTTCGCTATACTCTTAAAAGCAGCTTAGTCTCACCTGACAATCTCTAAGTAAAAGAGTAAACATCTGCACTTTTGTTTCTATACTATGGAAAATATCTACAATCGTATACGGGAGATAAACGATACCCGCACACTATCTCTTAGATCAAAAATCAACAGCGTAATATCTCATTTCTCAAAAAAGGAACGAGCTTTTTTCTTGGGACTCGCAATAATACTTATAATCAGCACACTTTTAATACTCCAAGGCATAAATAGGCATTTCATGGTAAACGTACCTATGTACGGTGGATCACTGAAAGAAGGCATCATAGGAACACCTCGTTTTATAAATCCAGTTTTGGCATTCTCAGATGCGGACCAAGATATGGTGTCCCTCGTATACTCCGGACTTATGAGGAAAAATCCAGATGGAACTTTAATACCAGACCTCGCCGAAAAATATGAGATTTCGAAGGACGGCCTGGAATATACATTTACTCTAAAAGACAATATATATTTTCATGACAATACCCCAGTAACTGCTGACGATGTTTTATTTACAATAAATAACGTAAAGGATCCTATCATCAAAAGCCCTCACAGAATAAACTGGGAAGGTGTAACCGCAAGCAAGATTGATGAAAAAACTATCCAATTCACTTTACGCCAACCGTTCTCATCATTCCTAGATCACACAACCCTCGGGGTCATGCCTTTAAAATTATGGTCAAATTCTCCAATCGAATTAAATAGTATAAATACCAATCCAATAGGTTCGGGTCCATACATGATAGATACAGTAGAAAAAGAATCATCCGGACTTATCAAGAAATATGAACTAAAACAATTTAGTAAATTCTCTTTGGGTAAGCCTTATATCACGGATATAATCATACGCTTTTATTCAAATGAGGAAGACATCATAAAAGGCATAGAAGGTGGCGAAATAAATCAAGCAAGCTCACTAACACCGGGTAATGCTGGGGCGCTAAAAGAAAAAGGATACACCGTGGAAGGCGCGTTTCTTCCCCGCGTATTTGGACTTTTCTTTAATCAAAATGTAAATCAGATCTTTGTAGATAAAACTATAGTAAACGCTATAGATCAAGGCATAGATAAAGAAAGGATAGTACGCGAAGTTTTGAATGGCCATGGAGTAATAATAGATGACCCTATACCACCCGGCATCATAAAAAGTGGAGTTACAGATAAAAACCCGGGGCTAGCTCGAAGTGCTGTCATTGAGAAAATAGAAGCCGATCTAAAAAAAGCTGGTTGGCAAAAAAATACTGAAGGATTCTTGGAAAAGAGCTCAACTGATAAAGGTAAGACGACCACAACCCTGCTCGAATTTTCTATATCAACAAGCAACGCACCTGAACTCGTCAAAACTGCACTCATCATCAAAGAAAATTTAGGAAACCTAGGCATAAAAGTTGACATCAAAACTTTCGAGATCGGCAATCTAAACCAAGATGTAATACGACCCAGGAAATACGACGCGCTACTCTTTGGTCAGATCATCAACAACGAATCAGACCTATATGCATTCTGGCACTCATCACAACGCAAAGACCCAGGATTCAATGTTTCGATGTATACAAATGCAAAAGTAGACAATATACTCGAAACCGCTTTTACCACGACCAACAAAGAAGAAAGACTAAAAAAATACCTAGAATTTGAAAAAGAAATTAAAAAAGACATGCCCGCAGTATTCCTGTACACGCCAGAATTTACATATATTATCCAAAAAGGAATTCACGGGCTCGACATGGAATACATAACTTCCCCATCAAATCGTTTTGGAAAAGTACACACATGGTACATAGAAAAAGATAATGTGTGGAGAATCTTCGCACGATAGTACTAAGAAAAATTATTAAAATATAACAGAAAATCACAGTCTCTGAGAGAGGCCACAAGCAGTTACATTAATTATGAGAAAAACAAGATTATCATTCAGTTCGGTAAGTATCGAAAAAGACAAAAGGTCTAACGTAGGCGAACACACTCCAGCGCACAGAGAGGAGTACAAACACGGAGAAAGGAAAAACATATCCAAAAATTCAACATACCAATATGTAAAGAAAGGATTTGGCGGTAAGCGTAGCGGCGGACGATCCTTTGGAAACAACAATAACAAAACAGGAAACAAGACAAAAGTCGAAACGAAAATACCCCCAGTCGAAGCAGGCACTATTCGAGTGATACCTCTTGGTGGAGTTGAAGAAGTCGGACGAAACATGATACTCGTAGAATCTGAGCATGATATCGTTGTGCTAGACGTAGGGTTTCACTTTATCGACGAAGAAGAGGCTATGGGAGCAGACTTCACA
This sequence comes from uncultured Candidatus Saccharibacteria bacterium, assembly GCA_964349965.1. GTDB lineage: Bacteria > Patescibacteriota > Minisyncoccia > Phycocordibacterales > UBA9973 > UBA9973. The sequence continues at coordinate 4,065 of CAYGIL010000035.1, forward strand.
CTCCCAAACTTTAAATACCTGGAGGAACGAAAGGAAAAAATCCGCGCGGTTGCAATCACGCACGGCCACCTAGACCACATAGGAGGCATACCATTTATCATGGAACGCATCGGCAATCCTCCAATATACGCGCAAAATCTGACCACACTCATGATCAAAAAGCGCCAGGAGGAATTCCCTACACATACACCGTTAACGATGCATATCGTCGACAAAGATAGTGTAATCCGCTTCAACGAGCTCTCTCTAGGATTTTTCCCTGTTTTCCACTCAATCCCTGACTCAATGGGTGTAAAAGTGATAACCCCTTATGGTAACATCCTTGTCTCTGGTGATATGAAGCTCGAACACGAAGGAAGTCGTCCAACAGCAATCGAAGAAAAGAAATGGACCACACTCGGTAAAGATAAAAACATCCTCATGATCGCAGACTCGACAAGTTCTGAAATTCCTGGATTCTCAATTTCAGAAAAAGAAGTTCAAAAAAATATCGAAAATATAATACGAACAACTGAAGGCCGACTTATCATCGGAACATTCGCCTCTCAGTTCGACCGTATGATAAAAATAGTCCAGATCTGTGAACAATTTAATAAAAAAATTATTCCAGAAGGGCGCAGTATAAAAAACAACCTCGAGATCGCAAAACTAGCTGGCTTACTCAAACCAAAAGACGACACATTTATAAATGCTCAAGATGTGGACAATTATCCTCCAGGCAAAGTCGTGATCATAGCTACGGGTGCGCAAGGCGAAGAATTTGCCGCTCTTATGCGTATGGCGACTAACAAGCATAAATACCTGAGGCTCAACCCGACTGATACGGTCATGCTTTCTTCTTCGGCAATTCCGGGAAACGAGGTCAATATTCAAAAACTTAAAGACCACCTATATCGCCACGATTTGAAACTCATCCACTACGGTACTGCCGAAGTACACTCCGGAGGTCACGGACGTCAGGAGGACCTCGTTCTTATAAATAAAATGGTCAATCCTAAATTCTTTATGCCTGGCTACGGAAATCATTTCATGCTTCGCATCCATGCACAGTTAATCCATACCAGAAATAACTTTCCAAAAGAAAACATCGTGGTACCTGATAACGGCATGATCATTGAGTTCACAGATAATGGCAATAAAATGATAGTCCGGAAAGAAAAAGCTCCTGCAACCCTTATGGTAGTTGACGGACTTTCTATCGGGGATGTTCAAGACGTAGTTATCCGAGACCGTGTGATGCTCGCTCAGGACGGAATGTTCGTAATCGTTACACTTCTAGACCAGAAAACTGGAAAACTCAAAAAATCTCCTGATCTCATATCACGCGGTTTCGTTTACCTCAAAGAAAATCAAGAATTGCTACGCCAAGTTCGTGCTATAATCAAGAAATTAGTAGAGGACCAAGTTCACAAGTCCGCCACACCTGATTTTGACTCAATCAAGGCTGACCTCGGAGAAAGTATTGCAAAATTCTTATATCAAAAAACCGAGAAGAGACCTTTGGTCATACCGGTCATACTAAGCGTATAATTATGAATTATAATAGAAAAGTTATATACCTCGCAGGTTTTCTCTTTTCTATCCCCGTCGCCCTCACTTCATACGTTAACTCGAGTTTCCTAAGTGAATTCATAACTGAATATGAAATAGCTACGACCTATGCCGTAGCATCACTCGTTACTATTGCGGGGCTCTTATTCATGGCAAAAATCCTCACTAAGCTCGGCAACAGAAAAACGGCCATCATAGCGAGCGCTGTGTCACTCATTTCCTTTCTCGCTCTTGGATTCACTCATAGCTCAAGCGTGGCAGTCATTGCGTTCATACTGTATTTTGCATCCTTTAACTTCGTGTTCTTCTGTCTTGATATTTTTATTGAAGACTTTTCTAAGAATAGAGAGACCGGCGGAATACGAGGCATGTACCTATCAATCACGAGCATTTCCTGGGTTTTAGCACAAGTGATATCCGGGTCAGTTATTGCAAAAAGTTCCCTTCGTGGAACGTATATACTCTCTGCACTTTTTGTCGCACTCATACTCGTAATGCTGAATGTGTTCCTACGAAATTTTAAAGATACAACTTATAAACAAATTCCAATTTGGAAAAATATAAAGCTATGTTTTAAAAATAAAGATATATCTAAAATATATATAATAAATTTAATCTTGAAGTTTTTCTATGCCTGGATGGTGATCTATACTCCGATATAC
>CAYGIL010000036.1:0-5884 GCA_964349965.1 uncultured Candidatus Saccharibacteria bacterium
CCAGTCAAAAGAAAAACCAAGAGCCTTGAGCTGCTTTCTAAAGTTATCAGTATTTTGTTTCGTAACCTTTATAGGATGAATACCTGTCTTGATAGCATAATTTTCAGTCGGAAGTCCGAAGGCATCCCAGCCAATCGGGTACAATACGTTATACCCCTCCATGCGACGCTTACGAGCGATGATGTCCATAGCAGTATTTGAACGTATATGACCCACATGAAGCCCGATACCGGACGGATACGGAAACTCAATAAGACCGTAAAATTTTGGTTTTTTGGAAGGAAATTGCGCCTGATTAACTTTTTTCTTATCCCAAATAGTCTGCCACTTCTTCTCTATCTTCTTGTGGTCATATGATTTCATACTTGGCTATCATACCCAAAAAACCGCTTTTTTGCAAAGCAGTTTTTAATCGCATTATTTAACACCAAACAAATCTTAATAACTTACATCAGGAGAATAACCCTTAGGATAATCAGTTAGATTTACACTACGCTCAAAGCAATGACGTCCAGCAGGATGCGTCCATGATATCTCACCGTATATATATGGAGAGTAACTACCAGAATATTTATCACTTGATTCTTTGTTAAAGAAGGCACAAAGTCTATATGTTGTCTCACTTACTTTTTCGTACTCATATGGTTGTTTACTTTGAGGATCAACTAATAAATTACCATAATAACTTTCACTCATTGCTTCAGCAAATGTCTTTGGCAGTGTCCTCTTTACTGAATAATAATTCCTAATCTGACTGTCTAATGTTTGCAAGTTTCCTATTTTTTCTTGATCATATTTATACAACTGCTGCGTCCGAGGAGAACCGAGAACTGCAAAGCCCCAGACGATCGAGCCAACGACAAGGATAAGTGCCGTAACCCTCCAGATCTTTCTCCGATTTGCAGTGAGCTTACCTGCAATATCAGAAATATAATATGCAAAGATGGCTAGAGCTACAATTAGCACCACCAACACTTTTAACAAGAAACCTATCGTCAACTCCTGTCCATCAATAAAATAGTATAAAACTGTTATCAAGTCTCCTGCGATAGTAGCACCGGCAACAAATAGTGTTATATACGTGAGCCACTTATGCACACCCGTATTTTGTTTTTCAGGATACGCCTTATATTCGCGTTCGAGGAGCCACATAAGCAATATAAAGATCGGGAAAAAGATAATCAGCGTCGAAACAGGCCAGCTGATAGATGAACTACTCGAGTAGTAATAGTTGTAATCATTTACTATTTGAGGATACGACTTGTTAATAACAGTAAAAAGTAAATTGAGCAAGCTACCAACAATCACATATAAAGAAACGAATGCGCCTAAGTTAATAAAAAAATCTTTTGCACTAGCTGACTTTTGCACTGGTATACCCATCTGTGTTTGTGTTTCCATAGTAAGTATTGTATCATGATACACATTGTTGTGAAAGACTAGAAAGCCATGAAAAAGAAAAACAAAAAGTCTACGGACTTTGCCGAAAAATTAACAAATTCGGTCGGATCGATCCGATCACTCATCATTCACACGATATTTTTTATTGGAATTTTTTCCCTCCGTTTTTTAGAAGTTCCAGTTTCAGATATTTTACTCATACTTACAACCATCGTTTCGCTGGAAGCTATTTATTTGTCTATACTTATACAAATCACTGTTAATAAGCAGGGTCAAGAACTCGAAGAAGTCTCTGAGGATATCGAAGAAATCCAACAAGACGTGGACGAGATCCAAAGAGACGTGGACGAGATCCAAGAGGACGTCGAAGGTATTCAGGAAGACGTCGAGGATATACAGGTAGAAGTAGAGAAGGAAGAAAAATAATATTACTTACTCCACAATGCAGTATTGGCAAGTGAAATCACACGATCATTAGACTCCTCTATAACGCATAGCTCTCCTACTTCCACGGTACCAGAGAAGCTTTTCATCATATCTTGAAGCGCATACCCTACTGAAAGGGTTGAAGAATCAGTTGTATACGAAGTTATGATTACAAACAGCGGATCATCACTTAATACTTTTTGCACATGAGAGAGGAGCCTGGGAAACATATCAGCAAGCTTCCACACTTCACCTTTCGGCCCCCGACCAAACTTTGGCGGATCCATAATGATCGCATCATATGTATTACCACGTTTGGCTTCACGCTCTAAGAATTTGATTGCATCGTCTTCGATCACGCGCATCGAACGACCCGCAAATTCCAAAGCATTTAATTTTTCATTTTCTTTTGCCCATTCGAGACTCTGCCTAGAAGCATCGAGATGAGTGACCTCTGCACCCGCTCTAAGGGCAAACATGCTTGCAATACCCGTATAGCCAAATAAGTTTAAAAATTTGATTGGTTTACTTCCTTCCCTCATAGCATCTTTGATCGTTGTTTCGATAAAGTCCCAATGTACTGCCTGCTCCGGGAAAAATCCAAAATGCCGAAATGGAGTCGGTGTTACTAAGAATTTTATTTTTTTATATTCTATCTCCCGTTTTTTACCCTTGTCAAAGGTGCCCTTTGACATCTTCCATCCTGCCTTACTACCAGTTTTCGAACTCACAAACGCTGCAGTAGCATCACTCCAATTTTTCTCTGAAAGTGTCTTCGGCCAAAAAGCATCTTCGAATGGACGCACAAAAGTATGCGGCCCGAGACGCTCGAGCTTCTCCCCCTCTCCTGTATCGAGGAGTTCATAGTCTTTCCAATCGTCACTAGAAAAAATCTTTATTTGTTTTTCGTCATGCTTTTTCATTTAGATTAAAAACTCTATCACATCCCCGTCTTGTACTATATATTCTTTGCCTTCAGTACGTACTAGACCTTTCGCACGGGCCGCAGTGTATGAACCACATTCAAGTAAGTCTTTGGCGGAAATAACTTGAGCACGGATGAACTTTTCTTTAAAGTCGTTGTGGATCGAACGGCCTGCCTCCGGTGCAGTTGCACCACGCTTGGTCGTCCAAGCACGAGACTCATCTTCACCAGTAGTAAGAAAGGTAATGAGGTTCAAAAGATCATACCCGGCCTTGATGAGATTATCGAGCCCAGTACCGAATATCGGATCCACTTCTATATATGGACCAGGAAGCTTGGAGATAAATTCCTTGCTCACGGTATCAGCAGCCTCGGAAGTATTAAGTACATAAAGCGTAGGTTTATCAATCCCTGCTTGCTTAAGCTCAAAATTAATAACTTCAATATCAAACAACGGATCAACTTTGCCATGCACATGAATCATGTCTTTATCTTCGAAAATACGTACTACTTCGATGATCGCATCAACTTCGCGAATATGCGAAAGAAATTTATTACCTAATCCAGCTCCCTCTGACGCCCCTTGTACAAGCCCTGCGATATCAACAAACTCAACAACAGCAGGAATCATCTTTTTAGACTTAGACATCACGGAAAGCTTTTCGAGTCGTTCGTCGGGCACCGGAACAATGCCTACCGAAGGATCGATCGTACAAAACGGATAATTTTCCGCCGGAACCCCCTTTTTAGTAAGCGCATTAAAAAGCGTGGACTTTCCCACGTTTGGCAATCCGACTATTCCTATCTTGAGTGACATATACGATATATTAACAAAAATACCGAGCTTTTACTAGCCTAAACGAGACAATGCTATAATACATCTCACATGGTAACAGTTAATGTAAAACACAACAGCTACAGAAAAATACGCAGATATATCGATGAGAAAACTCATATAAAATACTTTTGTATAGTTGATGTTATCGGGATACTCACAGAAAGTGAAGATGCCAATAATTACTGGAAAGTATTTAAAAATCGTCTCAAGAAAAAAGATCGTATGCTGATCTCACAGGTAAATCCGATAAAAATGCGCGCTAAAGACGGCAAAAATTATCTGACAGATACGGCAGACAGAGATACGATGATAAGCATAGTGCAACATATCCCAAAGATAAAGACTGAAACACTAGAACTCCTTAGGCAAAGCATCGAAGACGAAACCCTATCCCATATATTTGACGATCAAAATGAAATAAGCAAAGAAATTAAAAAAAGCAAAAATGAGATAAAACTCCTGGTAGACGGGTATGAAACAAATACTTCTATAATCATCGAAGCCATGCTACCCGGAGTAAGCCCGAAGGATATCGAGGTATCAGTGGAACGAAAAAAAATTATTATAAAAGGTCAGCCTCAAAAAACAACAGACCTATACGGACACACTCTCAAAAGCTATCTACGTGAAGAGCTCGAATGGAACCCTTTTTCGCGAGTTGTAAGCTTGCCTCATTCGGTATACCCGGAAACGATACAAATCAGAGAAGAGCGTGGACACCTCGTCATAGAACTCACAAAGGTAAGACAAAAAAATTAGAACCTGATATAATCAACTTATGGAAAACAAAATCGACTTTTTGGCAATTGGCGACACGGTTATAGATGCTTTTATTAAATTAAGCGAGGAAGGACACCTTGATATCAGGGGCACCGCTGATCACGAAGACTACAAGATCTGCTTACCATATGCGGAAAAAATTCCGTACGAAGAAGTGTACGTCATACCAGCGGTTGGTAACGCTGCAAATGCTGCTGTTTCTGCTGCTAGACTTGGGTTAAAAAGTGCACTGGTGACAAATATAGGTGATGACGACAACGGAAAAGACTGCATCGAGGCACTTGCGAAAGACAAGGTAGCGACAAATTTTGTAACCACACAACCCGGCAAGAAAACAAATTATCATTACGTCCTTTGGTATAAAGCTGAACGTACTATACTAATCAAACACGAACAATACGAATACAAGCTACCTGACATCGGCGAGCCGACATGGGTATACTTTAGTTCTGTAAGTAAAACCGCTTTCCCTTTTCATGATACCTTTGCAGAGTATTTGGAAAATCATCCAACAATAAAATTCGCATTCCAGCCAGGTAAAAATGAAATAAGCCTAGGTAAAGAAAAACTAGCGCGACTGTATAAGCGTGCAGATATATTTTTCTGCAACGTCGAGGAAGCGAGAACGATCCTCGGTAGTAACAGTGAAGACATTAGGGAGTTATCACAAGCTATGCAGGCACTTGGTCCAAAAATAGTCGCAATCAGCGACGGACCAAAAGGAGCATATATGTACGTTGACGGAAAACTTTGGTCTATGCCTCTGTACCCTGATATCGCTCCACCACTCGAACGCACCGGCGCGGGTGATGCGTTTTCTTCGACCATTACTGCCGCCCTCGCATTAGGTAAATCCCCTCTCGAGGCCCTAACCTGGGGACCGATAAACTCGATGTCAGTAGTACAACAAGTCGGAGCACAAAAAGGCCTCCTAGCTCGAGAAAAACTCGAAGAATATCTCAAAAACGCCCCGGAAAATTACCATCCTAAGGAAGTCTAATCTTTCTAAGGCTTGGAGGATGTTAATTCATTTAAAATAGATTCTTCTACGAAGTATTTCTCGTCATTTTTAAACCCAAGATCAATAAAATTGCCTATTAATTCCTTTTGATCATGGTGAAAATCAGACCCACCAGTAACCAACAAACGATGTTCCCGCGCATAGAATAAAAAATCCTGCACTAAATCAACTCTTTCATCGTCTTTGGTTTTATTAAATTGAATATTTATAGCTTCTATGCCATCAATACCTAAAGCTTTAAAATAATTACATAATTCAACCAAATTTTCCCCTTTCATGACATTAAATGCCGGATGGGCTAAGATCGCCACTCCTTTTGCTTTATGTATAGCATCTATTGCATTTTTAGGATCTAAACTCTTATCATTTGAAATATAATATTTCTTCCCTTTAATCAAAAAATACTCGGTAAACAAACCCTCGTTTGGGATACAACTAAAAATATCAAATAATTTTTTATGGTTCTTGATATTTGAAATAATCAGTCTAGAAA
>CAYGIL010000037.1:0-5855 GCA_964349965.1 uncultured Candidatus Saccharibacteria bacterium
CAGCAGATAGGGGAGAGAATTAGAAACTAGTGGTATGAAAGCGGCCGCGTCTATTACGCTAGCAATGAAATTGCATATATGTTTACAAAAAAAGAACAAGCATTGCTCAAGAAGTTAAATACTCCGGCAAAAGTTCAGGATTTTCTGAATTCGCTACCTTTTAACTTTGAGAAAAATGGAGAGACTCTTAGGTCACCGATTCAGGTTTTACGTACTCGCACTGCCCACTGTTTTGAAGGTGCGTTATTTGGCGCGTATGTTTTGTCTTTGCATGGATTTACACCATACGTCCTTCACCTCGAAGCAACGAAGGGGGATTATGACCACGTTATAACACCATTTCAGATAAACGGCCTATGGGGTGCTCTCTCAAAAACAAACCACGCAGTACTCCGGTATCGTGAGCCGGTATACAGGGATATACATGAGCTTGTTATGTCTTATTTTCATGAATACTTTTTGGATACCGGAGTGAAAACGTTGAGAAGATACTCTGATCCTCTCGATCTCAGTATTTTAGAGGAAGCGTGGATCACATCTCCCAAAAATCTTTGGCACATAGATAAGATGCTCGACAAGGTAAAACATTATGACATCATCTCAAAATCCCGCATCAAAAAACTTCGCAAAGCAGAAAGGATCGAGATTGAGGCAGGAAAGATCGTAGAGTATAAAAGTCGTTAATTTTTATATCCCGAAAATTTTATTTAAAACTTTCTTAAACCAACTTTGTTTTTTGGCTACTTCTATTTTTGTTGTAGGTAATGTATCAGGCACACTTTGTGTGCTCACGCTTTTAATATTTTCGTTTACGTCTTTTTTGGTTTCTGTTGGAAGTCCAGTTACTTTTTTTGAGACTTTCTTTGCTTGCTCAGGTGGCACAGCGGTTGTTTCAGTTGTTTCTTTGGAAGTTTCTATTTTCTCAAACTTTTGCATAATTTCGTTCCATGTTTTCTGAGAGTATGCGGTGAGCGCATATGCAGTTTCCCATATTCTATTTTTAGTATTTTGATCTACCTCTATTACTTCTTCAGTGGATGATTTCTTTATTCCACCATCTGTATCCTGGTGAGATCCCAGATAATCAAGAGGAGATGCATCTCGATCTTTCCACTTACTAGGTTCTTCTTTGAGTCCGAGGATGCCTCCAATTACCCAAGAAGTAGAAGAAACATTGTTTCCCCAGCTACCATCGGGTCTGTGATTTTTCTTGAGAAAGTTTTTAGCTTCTTTGAGGGCTTGTGCTATTTGGTCATTTTTTTCGAAATTACTTAAGGCTACAATCCCCGCACTTGTCATATCTATGCTTTCGTCCCAAGATCCATTATCTTTTTGCCTATCTAGTATAAACTTTATACTGCTCTCGATGATTTTATCGTCTTCATTCCATCCAGCATTTTTGAGAACTATAAGTGCAAATATATCATCATTATCTTCGTTTGCATTTCCGAATTGCGTACCATCAAAACTTGAAATTATTTTCTCGATATAGTTTTCTCCATTAGTATTGTACGGATTGAGCCCTAGTGACATGAGAGCCATCGACCGTCTCTCGATGTCTGTTAAGAGTTTTCCCTCGAGTTTGTTTTCTGAAAAGTATTTTATTAGTTTTACTATTGGTTTGATATCCTGATTTTGTCCTTCGTGCGATGCGATCGCAATAGCAACCCAGTCAGTATAAAGTTCTTCTCCAAACGATCCATTATCTTTTTGCTGCGAGATTAAGAAGTTAAGAGCTTTCTTTGCATCAAATGTTCCGTCTGTGGAAACTCCTAGAACTGACCCGGATTTTTTTACTTCTTTACGGCTACTTCCACCGCCACCGCTGCTTGTTCCACCTCCTCCACTACTAGTTGGTGTGTTGGTCACTAGGGAACGAATGTTTATAGTTACCTTGTCCCCCAAGTTATTGCCTGAAAAGTCTTGGCGTTCTAGAACAATTTTATCTCCGGTAGTGACAGGCAGTGAAGTAAGACCAAATTCAGCGAAATTTCCATTTAAATACAGTGCCCAGTATTCGCTACTTGGGTCAGCGGTGGTATCGTTTATCTTGGTGACGAACAGTCCAAGACTTGGGAATTGATTCGAGAGCCCGACGCTAGTGATTGAACCGTTTTCCACAGCTTTTTCTAATGCACAAATACCAAGGTATACCGTCGTAGTATTATCGGTCGGGTAGTTGTGCGATATTCCGTCAGTGTCAGTCGAGGTACAGCTTGAGGTTACATCAACATCTGCGGTTATATCGAGGTGCGACGGTGTAGGTACCGTTGAATCCGTAACAGTTACAAGAGAAGTAGCAGTGCTTGTGTTTCCGCTAGCATCTCTGGCTGTCCAGGTAACAGTTGTAGCTCCTACTGGAAAAGAAACGGGATCATACGTTATGACCGGATTTAAGTCTGTATCATCTGTTGCAGTTGCGACTACAAGCGAAGGTGTTGCAGGGAATGAAGTTGAAGTAAATGTTTGGTCTCCGGGCACCGTGATGACTGGTGGTGTAGTGTCATCTGCGTATGCTAGGTTGAATACGGTTAAGTTAATAAAAATACTGATTGCCAATAATATTTTTTTCATTTTGTTTTTTTTTAATTTATATCTTTTTCATATTTCCAGGATACGACATCTCCTGGGCCAATCTTATAATTTGAAACTCCAATCCATGCCTTTTTACCATTTACGTAGTAGATCCAATACTTATCACCATTTCCTCTTATTCCGTTAATTTCTTCTATAAATTTTCCAAGCCCAGTATATGTTTTTTCTTTAAAATTTACCTTGCCTTCTTTTCGGATTTGATCCATAAAGTTATATACGGTAGTTGCTTCAGAGATCTTCGTTTGGTGTTTTACTCCCTCGATTTCAAGTGTTGTTAGTGTGCCGCTCTTTACTATTTCTTTGTTTACTATGGTCTCCTTTTGTTTCGATATTGTTTGTGTCTCAACCAGGGCTTGATCAGTAACTTCTTCGGTGTTGTTTTGGGGCGGGGCAGTAGTGAAGTCAGTGTGTTTCAAAAGAAGCCAGGATGTAGAAATGACAACTAAAACAGCGCTTACAACAAATATTATTTTGGTTTTTCGTTTTGTGATCATAAAATAAAAAAATTCTGCCGAGAAACTGGAGCAGAATTTACAGACCTTTGTATAACGAATACGTACAAAGGTGTATCCTGCTCGGGACTTAGGCAATAGTTGGTATTCGGACTTGTTCCACCCTAGAGGCGGACTTACCGTAGCGGCACTGTACTGGAATCTAACCAGTTTCCCCAACTATTACTTTAAATTTTAATAAGAACGTATTTAGTATATACTTACTAAAAGCTATGTCAAAACAATCTGTGGAAAAGGGGATTATGCCTATAAAAATAAGGGTAATGCTTTTTGGGACCTTTGATGGATTGCATAAAGGGCATCTTGATTTTTTCAAACAAGCTCATAAATTGGCCACAAATGCATTTCTCATTGTCTCTATAGCCCGAGATAAAAATGTGTTTAAGATCAAAGGTGCCTACCCAAGGCACAGTGAAAAAGAGCGTCTAAAGTTTGTAAAAAATTCAGGCCTCGCAGATAAAGTAGTACTCGGGGGGATTCGCGCGCATCTTCCGCACATACGAAAAGAGCGCCCAGATATCATTGCCCTCGGTTATGATCAGCATGCATACGTAGAGAATCTAAAAACAGAATTAAAGGATCTGAATGTGAAAATAGTACGCCTCAAACCGTATAAACCACACATATATAAAAACCACTTGCTTAAAAGTTTATCTTAGGGTAAACTTTAAGTATGTCTCATAAAACAAAAAATACAACAAGCATCATAGGCCTAAAAGATCTGAGGCTTAATGCAGATAAGTATATAGATGCCGTTGCCTGCGGGAGGTCTTTTACTGTCGTTCGTCGCTCAAAACCTATTTTTAATATTATCCCTGTGGATGAATGGGGCGATGAGGGAAAATGGGAAACTGTTGTTGATTTCACTAAAATTAAAAAAGGTGGAGTAAAAGCTGAAGAAGTCCTCGCTAGCTTAAAGCGCCTAGAGGCATATGAATAAACTTGATAAATTTCTTTGTAAATTAGACAAGAAAATCCGTACAGTTGCGAGCGTGGTTGTTGCTAGAATAACCGTAGGTGACCTCTCGGCTCTAGATATAAAAAAGTTAAAGGGAAGCCAAAATAGATACAGAGTTAGGGTAGGACGAATACGTATTGTTTTTGATCAAACGAGTAAGGGAAATAAAATTCAGGATATTTCCTTTCGTGATGATAATACGTATTAATGTAAGTACATATAAAATCAATTTAACCATTTCGTATTTTGTTTATGGTGCTATAATGAAGTCATATGTCTGATGTATTAGATATCAAAGAAATAAAAAGAAAGTTCTACTCTCTTTTTGGCAACTTTTTTGTACCCGTCATTTTGGTGCAAATCTACGTCCACTTTTACCAAAGAGAATATTCTGTTATCGTTTTTTTGGCTCTTTTTCTAATCCTTGTTGTGATTGATTTTTTCTTAGGTTTGTATTTCAAGGCAAGGTATGGTGTTTTGTTGTCTGCTGCCTCATCAACGTTAAATGGTAAATCAACGGCAGGCTCTATTGTCGGATTTGTCATTGTACATATTTTAACAGCTGTTGGACTTTCACTGTTTTTACTTACCGTATTGCACTAATCATTTGCGAGTAACATTATCCAATGTATTTTCACTACTGAGTCTGTTCGTCGTTGAACTTCCATTGACCATTTTCCATTTGCATAGTTACATATACAGTTTGGAGTTTGCCTTCGTATTGATATGAAACTGTTAGTTTTGCAACATTACCTTCTATTTTTTCTTCAATTTTTGTTGTGGGACTATTGTCGTGTCCAAATATAAAATGTATGACATCATACCTTCCTTGTCGATCCTCTGGAGAGGAAAAATTTTGTTTAAGCTCAGAATCAATAATAGACTTTGTGCCGTACTTTTTGAGTACTACTAAAATATCAGTATAATTTCTACTTGCTTGTATTTCTTTTAAATATTGAGTATATACTTGTTTTGGTGACTGTAAGTTCGTAGAATTTGATTGTGTATTACTTACCCCATTATTGTTTGTTTGCTCACTCGAGATATTGTTAGTTGCCTGATTGGTTGTTCGAGTCTCGACAATTGTGTTATTAACAGACTTTTCCTTTAAATTTTTCTGTTGTTGATAAGACCAAAACAATCCTCCACTTACTACTGATAAGCCTAGCACAATCAAAATTATATTTTTAGAAGACATGTTTTAATTAACCCTTTTTACTTAATAATATCTCTTAACTATAACACTGTATAACTATGAAAGGAAGTATACGTGTAGACGTCTACAGACATTTACTTTACGTCGCGAAGTCTAAGAGAGAGGGAAAGACCAAAGAGTAATATTACTCCGAGAGCAAAGAAGAGGTATTCAAAAGACGGTGTAAGGTAGAGTACAGGTAGGGCTAGGAGGGGAGCGATGATGTATGACAGAGGTGTGGTATTTCTGAAAAAGCCTATTATCTCTGCGTCTTTTTCGTCCATTAATTTGAAGAAGTAACTTTCACTCATGACTTCGATAGTTGCTGCGCCTACTCGAGTCATAAAGAGTGTGACAGCCCACAAGAGTAATGTCGGAAATTCCAAAAATGGAATGAGGAGGGTGGAGATCCCGATGATGACAAATCCAGCAATTAGCATTGTTTTTTCGCCGACTTTGTCTGAGAGCTTGCCGAGAGGGAATTCTATAAGAACAAAAGGTATAAGCATTATACTGAATATTATTCCGATCTGACTCCAGTCAAATCCTATGTATTCATGTAGGTATATCGGAGTATAGATCACCATCCAGGCAT
>CAYGIL010000038.1:0-5819 GCA_964349965.1 uncultured Candidatus Saccharibacteria bacterium
GTGAGCAAGAAAGTAAACAAGGCAAAACCAAAGCCAAAGGTGAAGGCAAAAAAAGTCGCTAAAAAACCTGTAAAAAAGGCATTAAAGAAAAAAATTATAAAGAAGCCAAAACAAGTTCTTTCTAAGGCCGAGAAAAAAGCAGAAGAGCTAAATCGTCTATCAAACGAGCTTATCGAGAAGGGCCGTAAGCGTGGATTTATAACTTATGATGAGATACTCAAGGTTTTTCCTGACATAGAAAACAATATTCTTTTCTTGGATGAATTGTATGAAAAGTTTTCTCAGGCATCGATAGACGTACTTGAGGGTGGAAATTTGCTTGATCTCGATATTGATTCTGGCGAAAAAGATCTCAGCAAGAGCGCGATGCACGACTCGATCCAGATGTATCTCAAGGAAATCGGTCAGTATCCTTTGATCCATGCACACGAAGAAAAAGAACTCGCAAAGCGTATCGAGCATGGAGATACCGAAGCTAAAAACCTTTTAGCTCGCGCCAACCTTCGTCTCGTTGTTTCGATCGCAAAGAAGTATGTAGGACGCAGTGCAAATCTAAATCTCCTCGATCTTATCCAAGAAGGGAATCTTGGTCTCTTTAAGGCAGTTGAAAAGTTTGATTGGACCAAGGGATATAAATTCTCCACATACGCAACCTGGTGGATTCGTCAGTCTATCACTCGCGCACTTGCAGACCAAAGTCGTACCATTCGTATTCCGGTTCACATGGTAGAGACTATCTCAAAATACAAGCAGATTTACCGAAGACTTAGTCAGGACCTCGGTCGTGAACCTCTCGCTGAAGAAATCGCAACTGAGATGGGAGTGCCGATCGAAAAGATTCATGTGATCGAAAATATCAGTCAAGAAACAGTTTCTCTCGAGCAGCCGGTAGGTGATGATGATGACAAGTCAACACTTGAGAACTTTATTCCTGATGACAAGATCTTGCGTCCTGATCAGGAATCTTCACGTCGCATCCTCTCAGATCAGATCCGTGAAGTTCTAAATGAACTGAACGTTAAAGAACGCAGGATACTCGAAATGCGTTACGGGCTTACTGACGGTATTCAGCACACCCTTGAACGAGTAGGGGAAGAGTTCGGTGTCACTCGTGAACGTATTCGACAAATCGAAGCAAAAGTACACGAAAAACTCCGCCAGAACGAAAAGATCGCTCGGCTTAAAAATTACTTTGATTAACAGTTGAGCAAGGGTAGTCCTTGCTCAACTTCTGTTTCTGTTATTATCTTCTCCTGTGTCTTAAAATCTAATTCCATGTTTCTTATATAGTTTGGGATAAGTGAAAAATCTATAATTGCCTTTTCCGACCTATTTTTCTCTAAGAAATCTACATAACTTGAAAAATGGTATTTCTTTAGAAATTCTTCTGTTGCTTTTTTATTTTTAACACCGTTTTCTTTCCATTTACCTTCAAGAATCGAAATTGGATTAAGATGCACATATGAAAATATGTATAAGTATTGAGGCTCATTAGATATATGCTCTGATCTAAAAGGATGACTGAATAGAGAGCCACTTCTTTGATATTTTGTATTAAAGTACATCGAATAAGCTGTGAGTAATTTACCCATGAATTTACTGATACCATTCTCTATATGCTCATAGAGAATAAGATGAAAGTGATTAGGCATTAGACAGTAACCCACAATAGATACAAGTGTCTCAGCTCTTTTTTCGTCGAAGATATTTTCTAGCTTGTTGCTGCGTAGAAAATTTTCCATACGAAAAGGCTCATCTTGGTTCATTATATACAAAAGAGCCAAAAAGCGATTGTAGTCTTTTGTGTTTAAAAATATTTTTCGCTTTTCTACTCCTCGAGAATAAATATGATAATATTCACCTTCTGCGAATGCAGTTTTTCTTTGCATGTTTATATTGTACGCCTTTATCAAAAGTGAGCAAGGACTACCCTTGCTCACTTAAAAGTATCCTGCAGTCAATAAGAATTCTACATACCCAACCACGATCAGCAGTAAGTAGCTAGTTACTATTTGCATAGTTAGCTGCAGCCATACTGGTTTAATTTTTTTATATATTTGATACAAGACAGCAAACTGTATTCCTAGAGCAATCAAAGATACTATTATTGCACCAAACATAACTGCCGGTGGAGCGTTCCATATACTGCTAAGTTGCCATAAGCCCAGAGTTGTTAAATATAGAGTAATGAATACTTTTGCTGACTGAGAAGCCTCGATACTTGTTTGACTGTTTTTCTTTCTGATAAAGTCTAGGTAGTCAGGCAATAGCAAGAAAAGCAAAAGGTAGAGACTGTAAAAAATAAAATCCCAAGTTTGAAACGTAAGAGATTCTGTATATCTCACTGCATTATCCGGTATGGAGTAAGAAACGTCAGAGGGACTTCCGTGCGCTGAGAACAGGTACAAGCCTGCAGTAACTAATAAGAGAATTACTATTATAGTCTTATATATTCGTCTATATGACATTATTTTTACTTACTCGCAGCGTTTAGTTTTTTGACCACTGTCTCGTATGGTTCAGCGCCGTTGATCGTATCAACGACTTTGCCGTTCTTTACGATTAGTGAGAACGGGGTACCACTTACTCCGTCTTTGTTTCCTGACTCAATGTCTCCCTCGATTTTAGGTTTAAATTTACCACTCGCAAGGCATCTCTCAAATGCGGGTACGTCTAGTCCGTTACCTTCTGCGATTACTGAAAGCTGTTCTGTTTCAAGTCCGTCATTTGAAGGAGTTACTTCAAATACCTTATCTATGTATTGCCAGAATGCTTGATCACCACCCTGATCGAACGCACACTCGGACGCTTCTGCTTCGGCAAATGCTTTTTCGTGAAGATTGGGGATTGGATAATTTCTGTATACCCATGCTACTTTGCCGTTGCTGTTATCTACGACTTTATGCATAGTCTTATGGAAAACTTTACAGAATGGGCATTCTAGGTCTGAGTATTCTAGCACTATTACTTTTGCATTAGGGTCTCCGAGTATGTGTTCATCTACGCCGAGAATTCTGTTTTCGGAGCTTGGGAGGGCAGTATTGTCGATTATAAGGTTGTCGTTACTTGGGCCTGGGCTACTACCTCGTAGGAGTATGGCCGCGGCTATGATAAAGCCGACTACTACGATCGCACTGACTATTTGTTTCTGGTTGTTATTTTGCATTAGTTTTTTCTATTGAGTAATGCTCTAGTATATCATTTTATTTACTTTTTGGTCAAAAAATGTTATACTGTATAGACAATATATGGCTACAATAGAAACTAGCATATTTTACATATTCATGTTTCTCTCGACCTATACCCAGGTGTTTTTTCTCGTTACTTACCTGGAGAATAGGAAGAAAATTGTACGAAGAAATGGAAACACAAAACTCAGCTCGTATCCTGGAGTTACTATTACGGTCCCATGTTGGAATGAAGAAAAAACGATTGAGAAAACAGTACAGTCGCTACTTAACTTAAATTACCCAAAGGATAAGCTAAATATTTTTCTTATCGATGATGGATCCACAGATGGTACTTGGGATGTAATTCAAAAGTTTGCTACTGAGAGTAATGTAAAAATTTTCCATAAAGAAAATGGCGGCAAGCATACAGTATTAAATTTTGGCCTTGATCATATGACTACCGAATTTTTCGGCTGTCTTGATGCTGATTCATACGCTCATCCCGAAGCACTTGTTCGCATTATGAGCTACTTTGAGCGGGACGAAGAAATAATGGCTGTGGCGCCATCAGTGACCGTACACAGTCCTAAAAATATAATTCAAAACGCACAAGAAGCAGAGTATTTTATGGGCGTGTATTTCAAGAAAATGCTTGGTTTTTTGGGGGCTATCAACGTAACTCCGGGGCCACTTACGGTATTTAGAAAGAAAGTGTTTACTGATCTAGGACCTTACCGACGCGCATACAATACCGAAGACATGGAGATCGCATATCGAATGCAGACTAACCACTACAAGATCGAGCACTGTAATGACGCGTATGTGTATACCAACACTCCCTCCACGGCAAGAAAGCTCTACAAGCAGCGTCTACGATGGATTTATGGATTCTTGAATAATACGCTTGATTATAAAAGGGTAATCTTTCGAAAAAAATACGGCAACTTTGCACTTTTTACTCTTCCTACTGGTGTGGTAACAGTGTTTTCAGTAAGCTTTTTTGCCACACAGATAATCTCAAGTGTCATACATTTTATATCGAATAAAATAATTCAATTTAAAACGATTGGCTTTAACTTTTCGCCGGGGATACCTGATTTTGATTTGTTTTTTATAAACACACAGCCTATCATGCTCCTTTCAGTACTAATATACTTTTTCATTATTAGCTCGATGGTGTTTGGTCTTCGGATGTCCGAAGGGCGGTGGCATTTTAAGCCGAAGATGCTTTTCTTTTTCCCTATCTTTAGTGTTCTTGCACCGCTCTGGCTCTTGAAGGGAGTATATAACACCATTGTCACTAAGCAGCCTAAATGGAGATAATATGAATACTGTTGATTGGAAAAAATATGTAATTGTGTTTTTTATTACAGCAATGCTTTTTTTGACTGCGAGTTATGTTAGCAATTATTTTGGCGATAAGCGTATAAACGAGATCAAGCTTATCCAGGATAAGATTGCGATTGATATTTTGTCTTCGGAAACGCAATATTCTCTTCTTTCTGATTTGTCCTGTAAGAATATATCTGACTCTGGATTTGCGCGTGAGCTAGGGGAGCTTGGTAGCAAGCTTGAGTGGGGAGAAAATAATTTGGGCGCTACGGAGGAAGTATCATATCTACGAAAGTATTACGCCCTTCTTCAGATCAAAGATTATCTTTTGGCAAAGCGTATTTCTGAGCGCTGTAAAACAAAAGCTGCATTCATCCTATATTTCTACACCAATGCAGAGAATTGCAGTGACTGCGAGCGGGAAGGGCTCGTGCTCTCAAGCCTTCGGGATACTTATCCGGAACTTCGGGTGTACTCCTTTGATTACAGCACCGATCTCTCAGCAGTAAAAGCGATGCTTCAAATATACAAAATAGAGGATACCAAGCTTCCCGCACTCGTTATCGAAGATGAAGTCCTGACTGGTTTCCACAGCGTAGAAGATCTCGAAAAACGAGTCCAAGATTCTTTCAAGCTCAAAGAGCCGCAAGAAGAAGTATCTACTAAAAAGAAATTTTAGAATTCCTATCTTACGCAGCGTACGTAATACAGGTTTGGTTTTGATTGAATATTAATGCCACCAGTAGGTAAATAGACAGTATACCCGTACGTGCTATTTGATGGCGTTACAGTTTGAGACCAATAATGATTATTTACAAAACCAGGAATAGTGTATGTAGTGTTGCCTGAAGCAGTGTATGTAGCGTTAACGAGAGTTTTAAGCTCTTCAATAGTTGGTAACCTGCCTCCGGCGGTAGTGCATGCGGTATTAGCAGCGTCCCAAGTCATATTCGTATCCGGAGAAACAAAAACACCTGAAGAATTTACACCTTGAATATCCCAAGTGACTGCGCCTGTAGGATTTGCTGACCATGCTTGTAGTGGGGTAGATAAGTTTTTTAGACCACTGGCTCCCCATCTAAGGTATACATCAGAAAATCCAGGATTATTGTAAGAAAGGCAGGACGGCGTTACGCCATTATCGGTTATTCCTGTAAGCATAGGGGCTATGCTGGTACAGGCATTGGAATAGTTCCCAGTATCGTTATAAGAAAGTTCAGCTTGCGGCATGGCGTTTTTTAGGTTCGATTTTATAGCTGCCGCTGTACCTTTGGAGCGAGCACTGTTGAGTGCTGCTAAAACCACAGCTGCGAGGAC
>CAYGIL010000039.1:0-5638 GCA_964349965.1 uncultured Candidatus Saccharibacteria bacterium
GGTATGCATTGTAACGGCGTAGTAAGTTGAACCTATCGAGGCACATAGGTCACCTCGATACTTCCAACCTTGGCTGCCAGGCTAGGATTCGAACCTAGATTGATGGATTCAGAGTCCACATTCCTACCATTAGAAGATCCCGCAATGTATTAATATTTCCTAAAATTTATCAGCTCCATAAACTCAAACACTTCATTCTTCTTCGATATTTGAATCATTTTTTTACTCCTATGTGGGTGAAAACCAAGCCCGGAAACCAGAGTAAACACATTTTCGAGCATCGAAGTATTAGTGTTTGAAAACTGAACTTTATACGTATATGTTCCTTTATGCACAGAATGAGAGCCTTCGGCCTCATATAAACCTCTCAGATACCTTACTATATATTCTCGATTTTTCAAAATCCAAACAGGTACTTCAATTTTCAAATATTTTCGAGCACCCTTGGGTATACCAAGGCGATCACTTATGTGTTTTTCATAGATACCTATTCTCGTAGATTTATCTTGATTGCTATTCCGTACATATGCCTTTTTATTGAAAACTTTTTCGATTATCTGAGCATACCTAGTAACAAAACCTTGATTATTTAAATTAGAAATAATCCGCAATTCTTCGGTCCTCGGGTAAGAACAAATATGTCCATCGCCCAAGGTAACACCAATTAGTTCAGCAAGATCACCGTCCTTTTTTAAAGGCGGATATTCAGATTTAATCTTGCCCTCAGCTTTCATTCGATCCATCCATGATTTAAAATTATTAATTTTTCTACTCTTCATGGTATCAGAAATCTTTTTTATAGAAGGATGAGTATCTTTGGTGTGACCTTTGGTCCAATTACTTGGCATAATAAGTATTATATCATTTTTCCTACCATTAGGTGAGTTAATAACATCACTGAGTATTTTTGTGTTAAAATAAATACATGAAGAATTCAATTTTAAAAATCATGGGTTGGGCAGGGGTTGCGCTCATTATTCCTTTGTTGGGAAATATATTTATTGAGGGGTGGAATTGGAATTGGAACGAGTTTCTCTTTGCCTGGGTATTCTTGGTAGTTATGGCGACTACAATACTTTTTGCAACAAAGCGGTTCCCTACTTATCGAACAATCATAGGTATCGTTATCTTCCTCAGCTTTGCCGCGGTGTGGGAAATGCTTGCGACGGGTTAAATTAAAAATTATTAATTAATAAATAAATTATGGATATCAATTTTTTTGCAGTAGTTATAGCAGCAGCGGTAGCATTTGTTTTAGGATTTTTGTTTCATGGACCAGTGTCTGGAAAGCTTTGGATGGAGCTCGCAAATATTCACCCGACAGGAAATGAAAAACTCTCAGATATGTACGGAAAAATGTTTTGGAATTTTGTAGTCAATCTCATTACTGCAGGCGTAATGGCGATGATATTTGCCCTTGTATTCACCTCATCCCTAATGGGTCCTGCAACTTGGTTCCGAGGAGCAATCATGGGGGCGTGGCTCTGGCTCGGGTTTCTCGTTACTTCATCATCTATCGAAGTTATCTGGATGGGGCGAAGTTGGAAATTGTGGCTCTTTGAAGCTGCATGCTCTCTTGTAACCATGGCAACCATGGGCGCGATTATTGCAAGTTGGTAAAGTAAGTTCCAACTAATTACGTTTATAATCAATAATAAATTTATGGAAACATTCCCAAAAAACAACATAGAACCAGTAAATAAAAAAGAAGAAAAGATTCCCCGAGAAAAACTTATTGCTTTTGCAAAAGAAAAACCGATCGGCGACAGCGAAGTACGAGACATGTTGCTCCAATGGATGCAGGACACTGAAATTCCCGAGGATTCACCGCTTCCGAACATAGAACGCGTTGACGTATATATGAAACATATTGCTATGCAATACAGACTCGGATTTATTTCAAAACAAGAAGCCTTGGAAGAACTCGCAATTGCCGGTGAAGGAATAACTGAAAGCAAAGAAGCGGGCGCCGAAGAGATCAGAGAAGGATTCTGGGGACTTTTAGAAGCAGTTGAGGACGACACATTTGAAGTTCTCAAGCCTCAAAATTAAAACATAATTGGCTACTAAGAAAAACTCTATTTCTTATTTTTAGCGATGCACGCTTTCACGAAAGCGCTAAAAAGCGGGTGAGGAGAAAGCGGATGTGATTTGAATTCAGGATGAAACTGTGTGCCGAGATAAAACGGGTGCACCTTTTTCGGTGATTCTGCGATCTCCATAAGAGTCCCATCAGGCGAAGTACCAGAAAATACCAAACCTGCGGCCTCAAGCAGAGAGATGTACTTTGTATTTACTTCGTAGCGATGTCGGTGACGTTCAGAGATTTTAGATGCATTATATGCAGACCAAGCGACACTTCCCTTTTTTAAATTTGCGGGATACGCACCGAGTCGCATCGTGCCGCCGTAATTCTTGCTTTTTATCTTCTCCACCTGATCCGCCATTGTCGCTATCACTGGGTCCGGAGTTTTTGGATCCATTTCGAGAGAATTTGCTTTCTCAAGACCGAGAACATGACGAGCATAAGCAATCGTGAGAATCTGCATACCCAAGCAAAGTCCAAAGTATGGGATCTGCTTCTCTCTAGCGTAATTTGCAGCAGCGATCATACCCTCTACCCCTCGGTTTCCAAAACCCCCGGGAACGATGATGCCGTCGAGAGTGTCGAGTTCTTTGAGTTCTTTTGGGTCCGTATACTTTTCACAGTCAAGCCAAATAATTTTCGGTTTAAAATTCTGCCCCCAGGTTGCGTGATTGATAGATTCGATTACGGAAATATATGTATCTTTACAAGATTTAAAATTAAAATATTTTCCAACGATACCGATCTTGATCTCTTTATCTATCTTCTTAATTTTATTTGCAAGCGCCGTCCAATCAGCAAGGTCTTTACTCCGTGGTGGCAAGCCGAGTGTCTTCAGTAATGTCGTACCGAGATTTTCCTTTTCAAAATTCACAGGTACATCATAGATCGAGTACACATCAGGCGCAGATATGATCCGATCGAGAGGTAAACTGCAAACATTACTGATAGTTCTCTTGATGTCTTCGGTAGCAGGCTTTTCAGATCTGCAAAGAACAAAATCAGGATTGAGTCCTACGGAATGCAGATCGGTGATCGCATGCTGCGTTGGTTTTGATTTCTGCTCGCCGAGGAGAGAAGGCACTGGCAGATAACTCAATAAAACGACAAACACATCGGCGGGATTTTTTGACTTCATCATTCGAGTGGCTTCGAGGAAAGGCAGAAGCTGCCACTCGCCCACAGTACCTCCGTACTCGATGATTGTGATGTCTGATTTACTTTTTTCTTGACAGGTTTTGATACGTCGAATTATCTCCTTTGGAATATCGGGGTACACTTCGACGTCTTCGCCGCCGTACTCGAGATTGCGTTCACGACGGATAACTTCGGCATAGATCTGCCCGGTAGTCATATAATGCTCCTTGGTGCTCGTTTGACCAGTAAAGCGCTCGTAGTTACCGAGATCCTGATCCGCTTCAACTCCGTCTTCGCCAACGAACACTTCACCGTGCTCTGCAGGACGGATCGTACCTGCATCGAGGTTCACATACATATCAGCCTTGATATTAGAAACCTTGTATCCCCTAGATTGTAAGATCTTGCCAATAGAAGAAGCGGCGATGCCTTTTCCAACTGAAGACATAACGCCGCCAACTACAAAAATATATTTCCCGCCTGCCTCGCTCCGCGAAGCATTGCGGGCAGGCGCTTTTTTATTTTTCTCCATGGGTTTATTTATTTAAATATTTCCGGACTGCGAGAAAGCTCGATATGATCCCGAGAAACGCGCCGGACAATAGAACTATTATAAAAATCTGTAGGAAATTTGCAATATAGTAATCGTAGAGGTTAAGTCCAAGGAAAGTCGTCATATTCCTGCCCATCCAGAAAGTGATCGGCCAGAAAATTATGAGAGTCATGAGAGTCGCAATACATCCATAAATAATACCCCCGATCAAAAACGGCCCACGGACGTACATCTTAGAAGCTCCGACGAGACGCATGACCCCGATCTCATCTTTAGAAATAAAGATCGCGAGGCGGATCGTGTTAAAGGTTATGATTATTGAGATAACGATGAGGATAAGTGTTAGCAAAAATCCCAACTTTTGTGCGCCGGATATGATCGAGGTCAGGCGATCGATAACGAGCTTGTTCTGATGATAATTTACTTTCTCAATAACGCTATCAGAACCTGAAGTAAGCACGCTATCAGACTTTAAGAAATTCGCAATGCTTTCGTATTGAGAGATTTCCTTTGCTTTTATATTCAAATACGCCCCGAGCGGGTTAGTACCGATCTCATCGAGTGCTGCGATCGTCGGATAGTCTCCTGCATGCCTTTCTCGGAAAAGCTTGAGTGCTTCGGCGGAGCTCGTATATGATACATCGGCAACCTCAGGAAGCTTGCGCAATGAATCCCGAAGAGCGAAAATCTTGCTCTCTGGAGCACCTACCGTAAAGTATATCGTTACATCAACCTTGTCTTTGATTGTATTTAAAGAAAAATACAAAACTGCTTGAAGAAGAATAATAGAAGTTATAACCGAAAGCGTGATAGTCATCACGAGCACCGCCGCAAACGA
Organism: uncultured Candidatus Saccharibacteria bacterium; assembly: GCA_964349965.1. Taxonomy (GTDB): domain Bacteria; phylum Patescibacteriota; class Minisyncoccia; order Phycocordibacterales; family UBA9973; genus UBA9973. The sequence continues at coordinate 4,615 of CAYGIL010000039.1, forward strand.
AACCGAGCTATTCCGCATAAACCCTATAAACCCTGCACGCATTATTCTTTTTAATTCTGTGATCATCATAAATATATTTTAAATAAGGTTATTTTTCATGCTTAGTATGGTGCTTTTTCTCATGCTCTTCTCCGCTATCGTCATCATCTTTCTTTGCATGATGCTTTACGTGATGTTTGGTGTCCTTCACAATCCTTCCATTTTCCATCGTAACTACACGTTTGTCGAGGGCATCGATGATACCTTTGTTGTGTGTCGTCAAAATGACCGTCGTACCGAGGTCATTTATTTTCCTTAAAATTTGAATTATCTCGTAAGTATTGGCGGGGTCTAGGTTACCAGTCGGCTCGTCAGCGATAATGAGCTCAGGTTGGTTGATGATCGCACGTGCGATCGCGAGACGTTGCTGCTCACCACCCGAGAGTTGGTGTGGAAAATTGTGAAGCTTGTCACTTAAATTAACGAGCTCAAGTACGTGAGGAACGTCACTTTTGATCTCTTTGTCTGTCTTCCCCACAGCTTCCATGGAGAATGCTATGTTTTCATAGGCTGTTTTGTTGTGAAGCAATCTAAAATCCTGAAATACGACACCTATACGTCGACGGAGCTTGGTCAAATCATTATTTTTAAGTTTATGAACATCGAGAGACTCAAAGAACACCGTCCCCAAGGTCGGGTTGTCGTCTACTAGTATCATCTTGGTGAGTGTAGTCTTGCCTGCGCCGGAGTGTCCGACGATAGAAACAAATTCTCCTGACTCTATCTGTAAATTTATGTCGTCTAGTGCTATCGAGTCCTTATATACTTTTGAAACATTGTTAAAATAAATCACCTATCTATTTTATCACATATTTTTCTCCGCCTCAATGAACAAGTCAATTTCCCCACTCAAGACCCCTTCTACGTCTGACGTTTCAGCCCCAGTACGATGATCTTTGACCATTTTATATGGATGAAGCACGTATGACCGGATCTGGCTTCCCCACTCTATCTCTGTGTTTTTCATCTTCATACTCTCCTCAAA
>CAYGIL010000040.1:0-5625 GCA_964349965.1 uncultured Candidatus Saccharibacteria bacterium
CATTTATTCTAACTAAAGCAATATCTTATGGATCTAAACCCTGGCACAATTAAACATTTACAGGAATATGTGGCAGATAAAATCAAAGCTCGAGGCTTTGAGGATGAGACCTTGCACGAACGACTTGTGCTTCTCATGGAAGAAGTAGGTGAGCTTGCAAAGGCATGTCGCAAAGTAAGCGGCATGAATAGTGATCAAAATAGGGGAAATATGTTAAAAGTTGGGGAAGAAGTTGTTGATGTTATTAATCTGGCTCTCGCTGTTTCTATCAAGCTTGATCTCGATATGGAAAAAGAATTTTTTGAAAAAGAAGCAAAAATAGATAAGCGGTTTTACAAAAGACCAGATATCAAAGAAACTCTTTAATATAGTTATATGAATATACTTGATTCTCAATTATTTAAACGTGTCATGTATTTCAAGTTTTTTATGGTTATTTGTATTTGGGGATTAATACCTCTTTTGATTCCTGAACATCTAATTCCAAGTTTAGGTTTACACCTTTCTGATGCGCAAATTACAATAATGCGTTTTTGGGCCGTTGTTGTTTTGTTAGATACATTTGTGTATTTGTATATTTATAAAAAGCCACATTCAAAAATTTCAAAGTATTTATTAATATTTAGTATTTTAGACAACGGTGGTTTTGGATTACTTTTACTCATTCTGACTCCCATTCTAAAATTGCCATGGGGAATCTGGATAAATATCCCCTTCCAGTTATTTTTCGGATACTGGTTTTGGAGGTTCTATAAAGAAGGTCACTTTGAGTAGCAGTGTCAATACGTCAAGGACAGTCCTTGACATTAATCTTTTGATAATTCAAATGTTTCTTGCTCAAAGTCTTTTTCGTCAAAGGTGGACATTACAAGATCCTTATGTAGTATTGGTAAATTTCTTTTATGTACGAAATCTAGATAACTGCTCCATTCATATTCAGCAGGATGTTGCGTTATCTTGGCTTTGACAGGATTCATGTGTATGTAGGACGATATCCACATTAGTTGAGGATTATTTTCCATCAGCACAGATTTAAATCTTTCTTGAAAGACGTGCCCAATCCTCGTGTATTTTTTATTGATATACATCGCATAACTTGTGCAAACTTGTGAAATTAATTTCGACACTGGTATATCTCCAATTTGTTCAATCAGTAAATGAAAATGATTTGGCATAAGACAAAAGGCATGGAGTCTAAAGTTGTTTTTATCCGTACTAGTAATTCTAATTCTAGAATAGGGCATAGCTAGTGATTGCTCTTTATTTAATTCTTCTTCCGTAAAACCCAAACACAATCCAAGCCTAAAAAGAAAAGCTTTATAATCTTGATCTTCAAAAAATATTTTTTCACGATTATTGCCTCTATTATAAATATGCATAACAGCACCCAAAGCGAATTGTTTGTAATCTCGGTTTTTCATTTTCTTTACTCTAACATGTCAAGGACTGTCCTTGACATTGGATGGTGTGGATAAGTAAGTTTGTTGCTATAATATAGATATGTTCTCCGATCCTGTAAAAAATTTAAAGTTTTTTGGTTTACGGGATAACAGTGTTGTCGCAGACTTGGGTGCGGGAACTGGATTTTATTCTATCGCTGCGGGGCAGATGGTCCCGCACGGTAAAGTATACGCGGTTGAGATCGTAAAAGATTTCCTCACAACTATCAAACACAAGGCCGAGGATGCGCATCTTGGGAACGTAGAGACACTCTGGGGCAACATCGAGGATCGGGGCGGCACGCATATCGCTGACGGTGTTGTTGATGCGGTGATCGCTTCGAATACACTTTTCCAGGTTGAAGACAAAAATCAATTCATCGAAGAAATAAAGCGTATTTTAAAGCCAGGCGGCCGAGTGCTTTTTATTGATTGGATGACGAGCGAGCCGGGTGAGAATAAAGATAGCTCTCCTTTTTTCAATTTTAAAGGAGTGATGCCAAAAGAGAAGGCAGAGGAATTATTTATGCGAAGGGGTTTTTCTGTCGAGCGCGAGATTGATGCGGGTTTGCATCATTATGGTATGATATTATCTAAGAAATAAAAGGATGAAAGGAAGCTTTCAAATCATATTTATCATTTGCTTTATCGCCGCCGCGGTTTTTGGTGTTTTGGTTTTTGCGGACGTCATTTCTCTCGGTGAGGATCCGCAGGCTCCGTCAGGTACGGTGGTGCTCTGGGGTACGATAAAATCACAGACTATTTTACCGCTTATTTCCGACTTCAATTCCGCCAATGATTCGTTTTCTGTGACATACGTAGAGAAATCTCCAGAAAACTTTGATCGTGACCTACTAGAAGCTCTCGCATCCGGTACGGGGCCTGACCTTTACTTTCTACCTGATGACTTAGCGTTCCGTTATTCGAATAAGCTCGCAGTGATACCATATCAAAGTTTCCCTCTTACAGAATTCAAGAATAGATTTGCTGGGGCAGGGGAAGTATTTCTCTCTGGTAAGGGTGTTCTGGCTTTTCCGCTACTCATAGATCCTCTTGTTATGTATTATGATCGTAGTCTGCTCGATTCTAATGGGATTATTTATCCGCCGGCAACTTGGGATGATTTTTCTACCATAACGCCGATACTAACAGAAAAAGACAATACAAATAAAATTATAAAAAGCACAGTAGCACTCGGACACTATTCCAACGTTCTTCACGCAAAGGATATTCTGGCTGCTTTCTTCTTGCAATTAGGGAACCCTATAGTATCCGAAAAATCAGGCTTGTTGCATTCATCCTTGGTTACTAATAGTCAGGCCGATAAACTCGGTTCCGCACTACAGTTTTATACTGATTTCGCCAATCCGTCAAAGAGCTTGTATTCATGGAACAAATCTTTCTCAAACTCGATCAATGCATTTAGTGCGCAGGACGTCGCGCTATACTTTGGTTTTGCTTCTGAGCTCGAAGCGCTCGTGAACAAAAATCCAAATCAAAACCTCGGTGTTACTACGTTTCCTCAGATCAAAGGTACACCTACAAAGCTCACCTACGGTCGGGTTACGGGCATAGCGATATCATCCTTTTCTAAAAATACCAATACTGCTTTTACCACAGCGAACTTGATGTCAAACGGAGAATTTGCAGAAAAACTTGCAGGGGCCCTTGGCACTCCGCCTGCACGTCGTGATCTACTCGCCAAGAAGCCTGTCGACTCGTTTTCTCCGATTTTTTATAATTCTGCTTTATATGCAAAGTCCTGGCTCGATCCCTCTACAAAAGACACAGATGATATATTTCGTACTATGATCGACGGAGTACTCTCAAACCAGAGGACCCCCTCGGATGCAGTTTCTGATGCGCATTCTAAGCTCGAACTTTTATTATTCCAATAATTTATGTCTAAAGCAAAAACTACTTTCATATACCGCACACTCATTTCTGTACTCGTTTTCTTTTTAGTTTTTGCGCCGTTTACTTCATTTGCCCTTACGGGGACTGGAAGCGGCTTGGTGCCGTGCAGTAACACCCCAGGCCCTGCCCCTGATTATATTATTTCTGATCCTTGTGATTTTAACGCATTCATGGAACTCATCAATAATCTCATCAAATACGTCATAATCCTTGCAATACCGCTTGCCGCTATCAGCTTTGCATACGCAGGGTTTCTATTAGTAACGGCGGGAGGAGAGTCAGCTCATGCCTTCGGAGAAGCAAAGGGTATTTTTACTAACACCTTAGTCGGTCTCGTTATTATCCTCGCTGCGTGGCTAATCATCAAAACAATCCTTTCGATCCTAGGCTATGACGCTGGTTGGATATTTGATAACTTTAATCAGTAATGTACAATGAATATAATGACTTTCGCAAAGAATAGTGTGGGTAAAGTTTTATTATTGTTTTTACTTTTTATTCCTATTTTTTCTCTCCATGCAGACAGTAGCGGTACAGTTTCTCCGGCAGTAACCAAGCTCGAAAACCCAATTCCAAGCATCACCTCGATCTCAGGCTTCATCCAAACTCTCCTCGAAGGCGTGCTCAAGATCGGCATACCGATCATTGCACTTGCGATCATTTACTGCGGATTCCTCTTTGTAAAAGCGAGAGGGAATCCGGAAGCGATCGGTACGGCAAAGGACGCCCTACTTTACACTCTTATCGGTGCAGCCATACTTCTCGGTTCGTGGGCCTTAGCAAAGTTCATCGAGGCTACAGTAAAAAGCCTTTCGTAATATATGCAGGAAGTTATACTCACAATTCAAAGAATCATCACTCTCATTATTCCTGTCGTAATTTCATTTGGAATGGTGATGTTTGTGTGGGGTATCGTGCAGTATGTCATCGGTGACGACGAAGAAGCGAAAAAAAACGGTAAAGACAGGATCATTTACGGCATACTGGCATTTACGGTTATTACCGGCCTGTGGGGCCTTGTAAAGGTCGTTATAAGGACTTTTGGTATTTATCCTATATCGATTTCTACGGCCACGACCGAATCCTGCAATGCAGTCGGCACTTTCGGAGGGATCATCACGTACTTGATTTGCGTGATCAATCAGTCAATAATTCCCCTTATCTTCTCTCTTGCACTACTTGTGTTTGTATACGGCGTAGTAAAGTTTTTTATAATAGAAGCAGATGAGGAAGCGCAGAGAACTCAAGGCAAGGATTTCCTCATTTGGAGTATCGTTGCGTTTACTGTCATGATCTCAGTATGGGGACTCGTCCGTATCCTGGGCGGGGTCATACATACGAATACGAGTATTATTCCGCAATTAAACGAAAATTAATACAACAATATGCTGTTGCTTTGTAACTTCGCTACAAATTCAAGTTTACAACAAATAATCAATTATATTACATGTGCTATTAACAAAACGCTCATACCACTTTTGTTTATGCTTGCAGTTGCTGGTTTTGTATACGGAGTGGTGCAGTATTTTATTGTAGGAGCTGACGAAGAGTCTAAGAGAGAGCAAGGCAAGCAGTTTATCATCTGGGGTATTGTTGCTTTTGTGGTACTTGTATCTGTGTGGGCTATAGTACGTGTAGTCGGCAGTACGTTTGGCCTCGATACGAGCGTCTTGCCGAGTACCCGGCCCTGATGATGACTTTTCAACAGGTAGCCTTGTGAAAGTTTGGGTAGCAATGGTAAAATAGGGGGAATAGATTATTATATATTATAAGGTCGTTTATTTAGTGTTGATTCGTCGAAAAGACGAAATTAAAAATGAAAAATAAATTAATTGTTTTGTCCGGTAGCTTGCTTGGCTTTATGTTTCCTGTTGCTGCATTTGCTCAGCAAAGTAGTCCTGTTTGCGAGGATGGAAAGATCACCGGTATAATTTGTAAGATTGGCGATATTCTTAACCTGATTATTCCTATTTTGATTACCCTTGCAATTTTATACTTTATTTGGGGTATCATCACCTTTGTGATCTCCGATGATGAAGAGGCAAAGAGTCGAGGTCGCGATAGGATCATCTACGGTGTGATCGGTCTCGCTGTGATCATCGCTGTATGGGGTCTTGTTCGTCTGCTCCTGAATACTTTCAATATTCAAGATAATAGTCAGGTTGATCCTGGAAGTATAACTTTCCCAAACGTCAATTACTAACAATGTATATATTTTCTCCAAAGGTTGCATATGCAGCAACTCCGGAGCTAGATGCATTTATCGGTA
>CAYGIL010000041.1:0-5518 GCA_964349965.1 uncultured Candidatus Saccharibacteria bacterium
GATTACTGTCATGTAAAAAAGTTAAAAATATTAAAATATTAAGTTGTGAATTCAGTATAACATCTAAAAAGCAAAAAAGGTGAAAATTTTGTGACGCGAGGGTCCCGCCCAAAGGGAAGGGTTAAGCGCGCAAAATTTTCACCTTTTTTGCGATTATGCGAGATCCATCTTCTTCATGAGTGCGTTGTAGCGAGTCTTGTCCTTGCGTTCGAGGTATTTGAGGTGCGTACGTCGGTCAGCCACCATCTTGATCAGGCCTCGGCGAGAGTGGTTATCCTTCTTATGTTTCTTCAAATGTTTTGCGAGTTCGTCGATTTGAGATGAAAGTACGGCTACCTGCACTTCCGGAGAGCCAGTATCCTTGTCGTGAACTTGGTTTTTCTTTATGATTGTCTGCTTTTTCTTTGTTGCTAACATACCTATATATTAGCATAAACTATCGGAAAAAGCAACCCCCCAATTTATTTGACAATTTAGGCTAAGTTTTTATACTTTAGTTGGTACAGGGTTGTACCTGTCGTGGTTGCAAGCCGGCCCGGGAACTTTTGTTCTTGAAGGGCCGGCTTTTAATTTCTGTTATACTAGGTGTAATGGCATCACTCAAAGAACTCAAGACGCAATTTTTGGAATACATGGAGATCGAGAAAGGTTCAGCTTTGCGTACGGTTGAGAATTATGATCAGTACCTCACGCGTTTCTTCGCGCATGCCAAATTAGAAAAAGCAGAGGACATCACCGCAGATAATATCCGTGAATTTCGATTGTGGTTGAACCGTCAGCCTGCAGGTAGACACGGAGTCACGATATCAAAGAAAACTCAAAATTATTACATGATCGCTATTCGTGTGTTTTTGAAGTATCTCATGCGGCAAGGCATCAAAGCTATCTCACGAGATCAGATCGAGCTTGCCAAGACCGGTGAGCGCGCTCTCGACCTCATCACCCCGGAGGAACTCGATCGTTTACTCGAAGCGCCGTCCGGCAGTGACATCAAGTCCCTCCGTGACAAGGCAATCCTCGAAGTATTTTTTTCAACTGGTCTTCGAGTTTCCGAACTCTGTTCTCTACCGCGGGATATAAGTACTAAGAATCCTGAACTCTCAGTGCGAGGTAAGGGTGGTAAAGTGCGGGTTGTATTTATTTCAGAGAAAGCACGCGCCGCACTCAAAAAGTATCTAGATGCGCGGCAAGACATGGCGGAAGGATTGTTTGTAAATCTCACTCCCGATAAACTTAAAAAAGAAAAAGATAAAGATAGTAAAAAAATAAAAAATAAAAAATACACCGGCAAAGAATATGACAACCTTGATCCGCGTTCAGTGGAGCGGATCGTAAAACACTACGCAGTCATCGCAGGCATTTCAAAAAAAGTTACTCCGCATGTGATCCGACATTGTTTCGCGACGGACCTCCTTAGTAACGGTGCGGACCTTCGCTCGGTGCAAGCACTCTTGGGGCATGCGCATATCGGTACAACGCAGATCTACACACACGTCACCGACAAACATCTCCACGACATCCATAAGAAATTTCACAGTAGGGGTTGATACTCGGCTGGCCTCCTGTATTCCTAATGCGTGAAACCTGTTATAATGAGCGCATGGACTACGAAACACACAAAGACTATTTTAAAACATCGTATCAAAACGGCATCGATATCTGGACCCATCTTCCTTCAAAGTTTCGAAGCATGAATCTCCTCGCCGCCAAGCTCGCACCGGGTGCAAAAGTTTTAGACGTCGGTTCTGGTCGCGGATTGCTCGCGAAACATTTAGCAGAGATGGGTTTCACGGTAACGGGTATCGACTTTGAAAGTGATATCGTTAGAAAAGTAAATGAAGAAGTTTCGAACTGGGGTCTCGAAGGTAAACTCGAACTCCTCGAAGCTGACGTGTTCCACCTTCCCTTCCCTGATGCATCATTCGATGGGATTTGTGACGTTGGGCTTTTGGAGAATTTATACAAAGATGATTGGGCCGCGTACGCGACAGAGATAAATCGTGTGCTCAAGTCGGGCGGATATTATTTGAGTATGGTGCTTTCCCGAAAAACAAAAACCTTCCTTGATTTTTCTCCGGCAAATTCTGCCGACGGAGAGTACGAAGTTGGCGGCGTGCATTATCACTTCTTTGACGAAGAAGAACTGCAAAGTATTTTTACGGGCATGATGACGCCGCTTTCTTCAAACATTGATTTCGAAGAACAGCCTCGTGAAGTTGCTCTCATTCAAACTCTGTTTCAGAAAAGTATGTAACAGTAATCACTGTGATACTTTTTGAACGGTCTGGCCGGGGTGCGGGGCCCCGGAGAACCGAGGACCTGAAAAAAGTATTACAGTGATGAATATAATTTATGAAAATAATTTCTTGGAACGTAAACGGAATTCGTGCAGTCCACAAGAAAGGACTTTTTATTCCGTTTGTAAAAAAATACGCACCAGATATTTTGTGTTTACAGGAAACAAAAGCCGAACAGCATCAGAGTGAAGTTGATCTTCCTGATTATGAAGAGTACTGGAACTCTGCGACGCGCAAAGGCTACAGCGGTACGGCGATCTTTGCACACAAGTCTCTCGGTAAACCTCTCTCCGCCCTCCTCGGTTTCCCAGAAAAGATTTTAAAAAAGTATTCCCTCGCGGATAAGTACGGCGACCCGGCGACAGAGGGACGTATCATCACGCTAGAGTTTGAAAAGTTTTATGTGATGAGTGTGTACACTCCAAATGCCAAGGACGATCTTTCTCGTATTCCGCTCCGACATAAGAATTGGGATCCCGCATTTTTGGAGTACATGAAACAATTAGAGAAACAAAAGCCGATAATTTTTTGTGGAGACTTAAATGTCGCTCACACTGAGGACGACCTCGCTCGGCCCAAGGAGAACGTCGGTAATAAAGGATTCACGGATGAGGAGCGTGAAGGGATTCAAAACATCATTGATAAAAAGTTCGTGGATACATTCCGTATGTTTACGAAAGGTAATGGACACTATACGTGGTGGAGTCACTTTGCGAATGCCCGGGCACGAAACGTCGGTTGGAGGATAGATTATATTTTCGTTAGTGACGCACTAAAGAAGAAAATAAAAAAAGCGGAAATACTTTCTGAGGTACTTGGATCGGATCACTGCCCTGTTTCAATCGAGATATAAAAGTTTTGCTCGGGAATAATTCCTTGGTATACTACATACATGTCACACACACGCTTAGATCAGTTGTCAGACGGAATTTTTGCGATCGTTATGACGATCCTAGTTTTTGAAATCCGCATTCCTGCCACCCCGTTGTTCGGTTATATGGATAACGCTACTCTCCTCTTTATGTTGAGGAGTTTGCTCCCTGTTTTTCTGACATACGTATTGTCTTTCGCGCTTTTATTTACCTACTGGAGAGCGCATCACTTTTTCGTTTCGATTTATGCAAAGACGATAGACTCGATGCTTACAAATATCAACGCTCTCTTCTTCATGCTTATCAGTCTCATCCCCTTCTCTGCGAGCATCCTCGGAGCATTTAGTCAGAGTGAAACAGCGATTATAATTTTCGGAGTGCATATAATACTCATCGGTCTCACTCTCTACTGGATGCGTCGCTACGTGCTCTACTCTCCTCATATCAAAAATCCGGAGATAACCAAACGCGAGATCCGCGGCAGTACGATCCGTACTATGATGCCGGTAGTGTTTGCGATACTCGCAGTAGCTATTTCTTTCTGGGATACAAAGTTTTCTCTCATTCTCTTTACTCTCGCAGTTATCTTTAATCTCTCTTCATACAGCTCCGTGCTCTTTGAGCGAGTTATGAAGTTCGGACACTCTGTACTCTTCGGCTCTGATACAAAAGGCCACTTTGCAGACTAGAATTAATCAAGAAAATTAATCGGGCTCTTAGCGTTTCTGGACGGCCGTCTCTCCTTGTTAAGTTATGATTTCCGTAGTTCACAGTAGAGCCTTTTGGCCTCCGCCCATGAGAACAAGAAATCTTGTAAGTATGTTAGAATTTGATAAATGGAATATAAAACTATTCTCGGCCTTATAGCAGTCTGTCTACAAGTACTAAGTTATGTTGTCTACTTTTACGGCATGTATAAAGGTAAGACAAAGCCCCATGCTTTTACCTGGTTCGCATGGGGTGTCGCTAACGTTATTGCATTCTTCGCCATTATTACCTCTGGTGGGGGCGCCGGTACGTGGAGTATAGGCGTAAATGCTATCCTTTGTTTTGTGATTGCGGGTGTGGGAGCATATCAGCAAACTGTTATATATGATTTTTTCGACTGGCTTGCTTTGGCTGGTGGAATTTTAGGTGCTGTGCTCTGGGCTGTAACAGATAATCCCCTCCTAGCAGTACTCCTCATATCAGTATCTGATGCAATCTGTTTTATTCCAACATTCCGTAAGGCGTATCGTTTACCATACGAAGAAAATGCCACAAGTTTCGCTATCGGCGTTCTCAATTACGTTATTACTCTATTTGCTCTCGAGACTTTTATTTTTACTACCTGGCTCTACCCCGTAGAAATTATTTTAGTTGATCTTTCGTTGGTTATACTTATACTTGTTCGCCGGAAATACATAAAATCGGAAAAGAGTAAAATCTAATTCGATTTTTTGTCCAATCTATATTGGAGGTGAATATGAAAAAATGTGTTTTCAATATCGATGGTCAGCCGTGTGGTTGCACCATCGGGACCAAGATAAGGTCCATCCCCGATGCTCCGTGGATGGGGGTGAATCTCTTTTGTGATTGTTGCGCAACGCGCGACAAGTATATCGGTTGTTGTCTCAAGAGAGTCAACAACGTTAGAGCAAAAATGCAGGCCCTCGGCTACGGCTCAAAAGTCTCAAAAAGAAAGCGAAAGCGGAAAAAGTAAAAGGAGTGTGATTGTTGTAATCACACCCTTTCATTTAGCATATGCTTAAGCTAACAGCATAAAAATTATTTATATAATTCGCTGTGAGAACCTATAGCTATAAAACAAGCAATGCTGCTATCTACCAGTTCATATATCCCACGTATATCTCCAGTAATATTAATGCTTCGGCAACCATCATAGGGATAATGAACCGAATGGTTGTTTAATATTGGATCAAATGGATTTTCGATAAAGATTTCCATCCTCTCTATAAATTGATTTTTCAATCTCTTCGAAAGTTTAGCAAATTGTTTGTCAAATTTTTTAGATGAGCGGTATTGCATAGGTTACAAACTTTTCAAGTGTTTGATAAACTCATCCGCAGTAAATGGTCCTGGAGTTTTCCCTTCTGCGTACTCCTTTCTCGCTGCTTTAATAGCAGCAATAGTTTTTTTGTTGGGCATCGGGGCCTCAAATACTACCCGTCGTTCCACTACAAAATCCTTGAGATAGTTATTAACCAAAGTACTTAAAGGCAATCCCATTTCCTTGGCGAGTTTCTGAGCCTTTTGCTTGAGTGGTTTATTAATTTTTATTAACATTGTGGTGTCTGTATTCATATACTAAAGTATATACTTTGGTATAATCTTGTCAAGCAAAAAAGT
>CAYGIL010000042.1:0-5476 GCA_964349965.1 uncultured Candidatus Saccharibacteria bacterium
GTGACATATACGTTAATACTGATACAAGTATTTATAGTAGTGGCTTATATAATGTATATTTTGGTTATCTTTACTGTCATTAACTATCAGGGTAGACATCAATACGATGATGAGCGTGACAGAATAGCAAAGATAGTACCTTTCTCACAAAGAGGCCTACCTGTGCCAGAAACAGACGTACCCGTTATCTTGCCTCCTGATCCCGGTGAAGTAGGTAAGGCTACGCTTGCGGGTATCGATTCGAATAATGATGGAGTACGTGACGATCTTGAAAGAGAGATAGTGTACATGTATCCGCAAAATGAAGAGGTGCGGAGGGTTTTGAGGGCGATGATTAAGAAAGAACAGGAAATACTTACAGCTACGAGTGGAGATAAAGAATATTTTGAGGGGTTGAAAATTTCTGCTCTTGATTTGTGGGGTTGTTATAATTATAAGATTTTTGGTGATAGTGTGAGGGATTACACTAACCATAGCATTCTCTTAGCTATGTTGAAAAACACGAAAGAACGTAAAAATCAATATCAAGAAAATGAAGATAAAGCTCGTCCATTCGCACACCCAATAGGTATTGGTTCAACAGCTTGCACTCGACCTTCTGTTCAAGGTCAATACTAAAAACAAAAAGAAATTTCTCTTTTCTGTCTGCATATCAATTAAAAACTGGTATGTAGTTGGGAGAAGAGAAAATACTAAAGTTTAGTAAAATCGTTGCAACAACAAATAGTATTTTTGTTTTTCTCACAACGCTCGTATAGGAGAAAGCAATGACGAAAAAATTTCGTCGATTCTTCCAAGCCATGCTTATGATTGGTATATCGTTATCAATCGGCGGTTTGGCAAATGCGCAGTGTCCACCGCAAGGAAAAGTTGCGGTAATCATGGTGAATGGGATTTTAGGGGAGGGCGTAGATGATTGGGGAGCAAAAGTTGAAAGCATGGGTATCAATTTCCGTAACGATCACACTCCCAAGTTGAGTGCGGATTGTGTCGAATTTGTCCCGGTCTTCAACACAAGCGCGTGGGCGTTCTCTGACATCAATCAGTCACTCGCACATTTGATGCAGTTAGCCGTTACTAAGATCAATCTGATTGACTTAGACATGCTGAAACTGCTGCGAGTGATTGAAAGCTACGCGAAAGACGGCCATAAGGTGATCTTGGTGGGCCATTCGCAAGGGACGCTCTACACAAACATTGCCTACGAGTTCATTCGTGGCGGGTCTTCCAGGATCATTGTTCCAAGTATTACGAGCTTGCCTGACAATGGCAAGCTTGAGATTGTGAACATTGCAACTCCGTCAAACAAAGTATCCGATGGAAACGGTCACTACACTACCCAGTGTGGCGATGCTATCCTGGCATGGTTGAGCGGTTTGCGCGCTAACATAAACGGTGGAAGTAGTGCATGTGCAGGTCAACTCCCATCAACCCATAAACACTCGCTCGAAACTTACATGACCCCAGGTTCGGAAACCCAGAAACAGATCTACGCAGATTTGGATTTAGCATTGAGGCTTCCGGATTCGGGTTGTGGAGGAGTGGCTGGCTGCCAGTTAAAGGATAACTTTAGCGACAGTAGTTATGTCACGAACTTCATGGCTAATCCATATGACTCAGGCACTTTGAAAGAAGGGTCTGGGGCGTTATGGCTCAGCGCCAAAAGATTCCTCGCGAGCGGGTCTCACGGCGGCGGCATTTATGTCGCTGGCAAAGTGAGTGCCCGCACTCGCCGTGTTTTCTCCGGCATCTTCAACGCAAGCTTCCGCTGGAATTTCATTCCGACGGGAAACCCAGTCGCAAAAGTTAACTTCGTTAGAACATCCGATAATGCTTCTAGATTTGAGGTTGACTTGAGCCAAGGAGGTTGGAACAATCTCGAATTTAGAAGGACAAGCACACGAGTGACTGTCCTAAGAAATGGATCGGAAATTGATAACTTCTCATCGCGATCAAGCGATGAGTATTACCTAAAATTCGAAGTGCAGAGTGATGCCAATACTGCTATTGACAGCACTTTGTTGATTGATGATTTGTTGGTGGCAATGCCAGCACCAACTTTAATCGCCACCTGCTCCGCTGACCCTGCGGTCATCACCGCAGGCCAATCGGCTACCTTTACCGGTAGCTCGAGCGGCGGCACGGGTGTCAGGAGAGGCTCCTGGAGTGGAGTCGTTTCCGGCAGTGGCTCAACTGCCACATACAGAACTTCGACTTCTACTCCACCCGGATTTGGCAAGGCAACCTACACGGTGACCGATAGTGGTAGTCCTAAACAAACTACCACAACCACATGCCAAGTCCAAATCAAGGCGGCGGTGGCCAAAGGCACCATTATCATCACAACCAACGGCACCGTGCCGTCGGTTAGTTGCAAAATCAACGGCACTAGTGTTAACGCACCTGGTGTCTTTAGAAGCCAATCGGTTGGCAGCAAGACCCTGTCTTGCACGCCACCAAATGGTTTTACACTAACTTCAATCACGCCATCAGCGACGCAAACATTGACGGCCGGCGGCGAAATCAGTTTCAAAGTTAACCTGGCGTCTGTTCAATCAGCGCCAGTGCTTAATCGAATCAGTGTAAACACTGAGCCGCGGGTGAACACCCGCATTGGTGTGACGCTAGGTGGGACAGGCATCACTCCTCCTGGGGTGGATGCGTACTACTGCACCTCGAGTTCGACCAGCACCTGTAAAAAGGTAACATCGTTTTACATCTACGAAAGCGATTCAATTACCTTTAGCTTCACACCAAGTACAACCGGCCGGTTTTATTTGCGTGTGAAAAAGAATGGAGCATGGTCTAACTACAGAACTATGGTAGTGATCAAGTGATCGCTACTAAACGTCGCCCGGCGTTTTCCGGGCAATAGGCCGAGGGTCCTATTATCCCAAACCCTCACATCAAAACAGCCAGTGGTATCTTCGAAGTACCGCTGGCTGTTTATTTTTTGCTATTAAGATATCTTTAGTCTAACAAGATAGATTCCATCTGTACTTTTAGTTCTGGAATATTAACCTTTGCAGTATTCCAGATTTTCTGAGGATCAATTTCAAAATACTCATGAGTTAAAAAGTTACGAAGCCCTACCACAGAAGTCCAGCGTATTTCAGGATTGCGTTCACGTATTTCTACTGGAAAATGTGTCGCCGCTTCACCTATGACGATAAATTCCATCATGACAGCATCAAAAGTTTTGCTGTCTTTATTAAAAGATTCAAAAGTATGCTCAGTGATATACTGAGTGATTTTATCACAAGCATTTATAATATCCTGCTTAAAATGTTCTAGGGTACGCTCCATACTAAATCATTATTGTTTCTTTTAGAATAATCTCTTTTAATGACGGTTTGATATTTTTCTTATCCATTACATCAACAGTTCTCCCTAAAACATTCTCCAAAAAAACTTTAATGTCTGCAAGGTCAAACAAGGATATTTTATCCTTGTTTTCATCGACATCAAATAGTAAATCGACATCAGATAATAGTGTATCTTCATTTCTGGCAAAGGAGCCAAAAACGCCTATGCCGTTTATTCCGTACATATCCCTTAAGTATTTTTTATTTACACTAATTTTATTACTGATTTCTTCCAAATTCTTGGACATTCCCCTATTATACAACAAATTACTTTAATTACAAAATAAGTTCCGTTGGATTCTCCCCCTTGACTTTCCGCCAACGGGGGGGGGTACACTCGGTTTGTATTAGTTCAAATAACACACGATTCTTCTTTGAAAACAAAAGAGGGATTGATATACTTAAGCCTAAGTAAAGGCTGGGTCAAACTTAGCTACAATATATGGAAAAAATACTACATTGGGTAAAAACACATTGGATTACATCTATACTGCTAGGGATAGTTGCTGTAATAGTCGGGTACTTCATATATGGAACAATATTACTCATGCTAATAGGTTACATAGATTCTCGTTCATATGATATTGACTATGACAAATTACCGCAGCCTCTCTCGACTCGTGGCTTACCGCTACCAGAGACTGATATCCCTGTAATACTTCCACTTGATCCGGGTGAAGCGGGTAAACAAACACTCGCAGGTATTGACTCCAACAATGATGGTGTACGTGATGATCTAGAACGAGAGATTGTTTATATGTATCCAGAGAATGAGGAGGTGAGGAGGGTGCTAAGAGCAATGATGAAAACAGGACAGGATGTAATGTTAACCGAAGGAGATCATGAGCATTTTGAGAGATTAATGGTTAGGTATTTTGATTTTAAGCAATGCTATCTTTACTTGGCATTTGGAGCTGTTAACCCTGACAGGGACTATACTAACAATCGCATGCTATGGGGCATGATTCAAAATACTACAGAGAGAAAAAATAGATTTGAAGAAAATGAAATTAAGGGAAGGCCATACATTTCTTCAGCTACTCCGTCTTGTGATTCGGTAATAGGTCAATACTAAAAACAAAAAAATTTTCTCTTCCCCGTCTGTATATCAGTAGAAATATTAGTATGCAGGCAGGGAAAGAGAAATGCCCTAGTAAGTAACATTTCAGTTACACTGGAGTATTTTTTGTTTTCTCAACTACTGCAAAGGAGAAGGTTTATGAAAATAGGCTTAGCTCTGCTAATGCTTTTTTCATGGCTGCTGGTCGCGTCCAGTAGCTTTGTTGTTGCGCAAAATTGCCCGAATGGAAAAACAATTTTCATTTGGGTGAATGGAGTTTCAGCTCCAGGTCCCGATGAGTGGAACACTAGGGTAACTACAATAGGAGATAAATTCCTGAGCAATAAGCCTGTTTCTCAACGTGCATGTATTGAATTTAAGTCGGTATACAACCGCAGCGCCTGGCTACTTCCAGACCTGGCTCAATCAGCACAACAACTAACAGATATGGCTCTACAGAGAATCAACTTATCGGATCCAGATTTCCGAACATTGCTCACAAGAATCGGGGACTACGCGAGCCAGGGTTCCAAAGTGGTCTTGGTCGGTCATAGCCAGGGTACTTTGTATGCAAATCTGGCTTACGAGGCAATTCGCAATGGTGAGGCAAGATCGTATGTTCCGACAATCACATCTTTACCAAACTACCACCAGCTATCCATCGTCAACATTGCGACGCCAAGCTGGTATGTTGCCGACTGGCAGGGTCGCTACACAACCCAGTGTGGCGATATTCTGCTACACCCACTCCTTGGGGTGATAGGTAGATTACCCGCAAACGTCAACTCCACATTTGCGAATTATTACTGTGTGGGACCAATAGTATCGCAAGGTGGACCTTTCATTTCAGGTACACAAATACATTCGCTCGAAAACTCGTATCTAATGCCTGGATCAGAAAGTCAAAAACAAATTTACCGACACCTCGACGAGAGCTTGTCGGTAATGCAACTCATTCCCCCACCTCCACTACTTATCACTACCTGCTCCTCCAATCCTGCGGTCATCACCGCAGGCCAATCGGCTACCTTTACCGGTAGCTCGAGCGGCG
>CAYGIL010000043.1:0-5309 GCA_964349965.1 uncultured Candidatus Saccharibacteria bacterium
GAGTATTTATGAGAAGCGAATTCGGTGACTGGGTCGCTACTCTTAGTCGTGATCCAGTTTTCATAGCGATAGCAACAGCTATCGCGTTCATTATTATTGTTTTGCTGAAGACATGGCCAACTTCAGTAAAAAAAATAGGCAAAACCTGTACCCTCTGTGAGGGGCAGGGTTGGCATACTTTTCGCGAGTCGCCCAAGGCCAAGGCTGCTCGTGAGAAGCACGGAGGGTTCGTATGCCCCCCGTGTAGAAACAAAAAACCGGCGAAAATTTTAATTTTTTCCGGAAGGAAATAAGATTTGTGTGCCCCGACTGTCTATGGCAGTCGGGGCTTTGCTTTTTCTGTCAGTCTTGACCCAAGTGGGATTTTGCTATACAGTACGAAACAGATCATGTCAAGGTGGCATGAAAGGGGAGTTTTGCTACGCGATTAGTCTTTCGGGACTTATTCCGTGGCAAAATTTTGTTATTTGAAAAACAGCCAGATTGTCAAAGGGCACCTTTGACAATCTGGCTCTAACGAACTCTGCACGGGCCATGCAGAGTTAAGGGAGAATGTATGTTAATGAAATGGCTGAGCCAGAATTACTGGGGTGACGAGAGGACCTTTGCGGTCCTCATTATTACCCTTTTATTTTTTGGAGGTATTGCTTTCCTGCGCCGGTCAAGCGCAGCGAAGCAGTATCTCATGGCAGCACTGCTAAGCCTCGTAGCAGTGCTCCTAGCGAAGCTCTACTACGGAGTAGGGCTTTTGAATTTTTTCGGCATTTGGCAAATGCTACATATCGTAGCGTTTGCCTATGCCGCATCATGTTGCTGGTGCAGTCGCACCGGTGGCGGGATGAATAGCCAGGAGGCCGGCACCCTGGCTATTGTGGGACTTTTAGGGGTGGTGGCGAGTGCCACGTATTTCCAAAAAGTAGAGGCTGCCGGCCTGACGCTAGCCATTGCGTCAGGCATTTTTTCCACCTACTACCTCAGCTATGGGGTAGGTAGGGTCCGGGACCGATGGTCCCATGGTGAAAGAAAAGACAAAATGGTCGTGGTGTTTGCCGCAGCCGTTGTAATAAGTCTTTTCGTTGGAGGGCTCGCTCTCCTGAATTACTATGGGACTCTTGCTCTGCCCAAAGCCATTGGGTGGAGCAAGGAATCCCTCGCGGAGCATGTGGCCAATGCTCCGGAGGGCCGAGCGGCAGAGAAGTTTTCTCTGCCGCTCGGCATCGATCTGGCGATCGATAATCCTGCAGGTATGCCTCGCCTGCAGGTGAAAGCCCCGAAAGGGACCGATTTTGTGGTCCTCTTTAGGGGCAGCCCACCCACTCCGATGGAGTGTGTGGGTTCAATAAGAGGAAAAAAGTGTCGCCTGGATACGACACTCGACGAGACACTACGTCAGATCAGTGTCTCGTTTGCGAACAGATAGTTCACACTATCTGTTCGCAAAAAAACCACTGCCCCCTGAAATGGGGGCCAAATCAAAAGGCGACATGTTAATCTACCAAGGTAAATATGTCGCCTTTCTAATTTTATTTGACTATTTAAGCAAAAAGGAGTATTATTACAGGAGCCCTTCGCGGGGCTTTTTTTAAGAGGATTTCTAATTATGTCAAAAATTACAGAATATTTTAAAGAAACAAGGGCAGAGTTAAAGCATGTTATCTGGCCCTCTCGATCACAGACCGCTTATTACACACTCATCGTGATCATCCTTTCCGTTATCCTCGGGTATTACTTGGGCGTTTTCGATTTCCTTTTCACAAAGGCACTCGGCAAGCTTCTCGCCCTGTAAGAGGTTTTTACAATTATGTCAAAGCAAGAAGTACAAGGAGCACGGAATTGGTACGCGATTCATACCTACGCAGGGTATGAGAATGTTGTACTTCGCAATTTGAAACAGCGTATAGACTCACTCGGCATGCACGACAAGATTTTCAACGTCATTGTACCAGTGGAAAAGAAGATAAAGATCAAAGCAGGAAAGAGAGTAGAAGTTGAGGAAAAAATATATCCGGGGTATGTGCTCGTGGACATGATTGTGACTGACGATTCCTGGTACGTAGTACGCAACACGCCGCGGGTTACTGGATTCGTCGGGGCAGGTGTAAATCCGGTGCCACTGAAGAAGGAAGAGGTAGACTACTTGTTCAACAAAATGGATACCAGTGTAGCAAAACATAACATCGATATGGCAGCTGGGGAGAGTATTCTCATTACAGATGGCCCATTTAAGGACTTGGAAGGCAAGGTAAGCTCGGTAGACCAGGATAGAGGCAAGGTAAAAGTCCTCGTTTCTATGTTCGGTCGGGAAACACCAGTAGAGCTCGATTTCTTGCAAGTTAAGAAAATATAAGGTAATCTAGAATTCTATATGGCAAAAAAGATAACTAAAAAAATAAAGCTTCAGATTCAGGCCGCAAAGGCGACTCCTGCGCCACCACTCGGTCCCGCACTCGGCCAGGCAGGTATCAACATTGGGGACTTTGTCACCAAGTTTAACGCTGCGACGCAGTCGATGGCAGGGGACAAGGTATCCGTACTGATCACCGTATTCGAAGACCGCAGTTACGACTTTATCATCAAGACTCCGCCGATCACTGGCCTCATCTTAAAGGCCGCAGGTGTCGAGAAAGGCTCCGGCAAAAATGCTTCGGCAAAGGTAGGTAAGATCACTCGCGCACAAGCTCTCGAAATTGGTAACAAGAAACAAGCTGACCTAAACGCAAAAGACGACGAAGGACTCATCAGTATTGTTGCCGGTTCGGCGCGTTCAATGGGTATTGAAGTAAAAGGATAATTTAATTTAAAACTTTAAAACCAAGAAAAACCAAGGCAGCGATGCTTTGGTTTTTTTGTTTCTTGGAGTATAGTATGAGCATGATTGATCTCAGGGAACTCCAAAAAGAGGTAGTGAGAAATAAGATAGAAAAGGGTTTTAATACTACTGACATGGCTCGCGAATTTTGTAGAGCTTATGAGGAGTTGTCTGAAGCATTTTCTAAATTTAATAAAGGGCAGGATGGGGTGGCGGAAGAATTTGCTGATGTGATGATATTTATTTTAGGTATGTCTGAGCAAATGGGATTTGATTTAGAAAAAGAATTGGTCCGTAAAATCGAGATAAATAAAAACAGAAAGTACAGAAAAGAAAAATCCCCTGATGGTAAGGACGTGTTTATACGAGTAAAGACAGACGAGGATCCGTAAAGCTGTGAAAAAAGAAACTCCAAAATACAAGAGACCTTCCTGGGACGAGTACTTTATCGGTATGTCTCGATACGTTGGCTCGCGGGCGACATGCGATCGGGGGAGGAGTGGATGTGTACTCGTAAATGACAAGAGGATTCTGGCGACGGGGTACGTCGGTTCTCCGATCGGGCTTCCGCACTGTGACGAAGTCGGGCACAAGATGCACACAGTAAAACATGAAGACGGTACTACGTCGGAGCACTGCATTCGGACTGCGCATGCAGAACAAAATGCGATGAATAATGCTGCTCGGGCGGGGGTAGCCTTGCTCGGGGCGACACTTTACTCCAAGATGACGCCGTGCTACAAGTGCGCACAAAGTATCGTGAACGTTGGGATTGTCCGTGTCGTGTGTGAGAATGACTACCATGCGAGTACGTATACCAAAGAGATTTTCAAACAAGCAAAAGTGAAGCTCGAGATACTCGATAAAAAAGTTGAAAAGTATTCGAGGCAATAAGCTCTAAAAGAATTTTTCGTATACTGAGAACGTATAGTTGTACGGATTTTCTTTATCCTTTTTGTGCTCTTCGTGAGTGACTTCGTTCCAGACGATCGGGATGATCTCCGGGAAAAAAGCGTCTGCCTTTTTATCTTCTGCGTCTATGTGCGTGATGTAGAGCTTGTCCGCGACTTCGAGTGCCTCTCTGTAGATCTCCGCACCGCCGATGATAAATACTTCACCATCAGTATCAAGGGTAGTCCTTGATATTTCGAGCGCTTCTCCCAGTGAGTGAACCACATCTACGCCATGGCTGAGATATTTTTTGTCTCGGGTGATCACAATATTTTTTCGCTTTGGGAGTGCTTTACCGATCGACTCAAAAGTTTTCCGCCCCATGATGACCGGGTGACCGGAGGTCGTCTTTCGAAAATGCTCCATGTCGGCAGGCATCTTCCAGAGGAGGGAATTACCTTTACCGAGTTCGTTGTTTTTCCCAATTGCCGCGATGAGTGAAATGATCATATTTATACAGCGATATTAAAAGAAATCTTGTCGTAGCTTTGGTAATTGAGAATTTCCGTGTCTGTGTATTCCCAATCAAAAATAGATTTGAAGTTATTAGTTTTAATTGTTGGCAGTTTGTATTTGTTTGGGTCGCGTAGTAATTGCTCTTTTAACTTATCTACGTGGTTCACGTATATATGCGTGTCTGCCAAAAATCCAGTGAGTATGCCTTCTTCGAATCCGGTTTCGAGAGCGAGGAGGTGCAGGAGAGTCGCATAGCTCGCTATGTTGAAGGGGAGGCCGAGAGCTACGTCGACGCTCCGCTGATTCCAAAATAAATTCAAGCGGTTGTTTATGACCGTCACCTGAAATGCATAATGGCAATACGGCGGTATCGCTTTATCGACATCCATCGGGTTCCAGGCGAGTACAAGCATCTGCCGACTGTCGGGTTTTGTTTTGAGCATTTCGACGAGCCGCTTCAGTTGATCAACGCCCTGGCCCGTGTAGTCGGTCAGATGATCTTTGTATTCTGTACCAAAGTGTCTCCACTCCCAGCCATATATCGTACCGAGATCTCGCTCCTCGAGCATTTTCTTTTTGGTTTCTGGATTGTGATCATAGGGAACTTTGAGCGGCGTGCACCATTCGTCCCAGATGTGATTATTTCTGTCCTGCAACCACTTTTTGTCTGTGATCCCTTTTATAAAAAACTCTAACTCAGAGGCAACCAATCGAAAGGGGACTTTTTTTGTCGTGAGTAACGGAAAGCCGTCCTTCATATCGTGCCTGAATACTGCGCCGGCTATCGTGAGTGTGCCCGTCCCCGTACGGTCAGTTTTTTGCTCTCCGTGTTCTAAAACGTTTTTTACTATATCCAGGTAGGCTTTCATGACCTCCAGTATAACTTTTATACTCACTTTAAGA
Organism: uncultured Candidatus Saccharibacteria bacterium; assembly: GCA_964349965.1. Taxonomy (GTDB): domain Bacteria; phylum Patescibacteriota; class Minisyncoccia; order Phycocordibacterales; family UBA9973; genus UBA9973. The sequence goes on from CAYGIL010000043.1 coordinate 5,120, forward strand.
AATCATTGACAATCAGAGACCAATATGCTATACTCTATATATCATTCTCAACTAATTACTATAAATGGGAGTGACCCATTTGTATGTATACACGAAATAAAGCTCCGAGCAGGCTCGGACGCGCACCTTCGACTTTTCGAGCTAAATCTCGATTTGAGGGAGGAGCCACAAAATTTAATAATTCTCGTCC
>CAYGIL010000044.1:0-5300 GCA_964349965.1 uncultured Candidatus Saccharibacteria bacterium
TTAAAATACTGATCATTTTCTTGTTTCTCTTTAAGTAAATCTAAAAAAACATTTTTTGGTATCCCAAACGATGTAAAAAAATACACTGCATTTTCTCCTGAAATAACTCTCGTGTAATTATCTCTAGTACCGTATCTCCTATCGAACTCTTTCAGTCCTTGAGCCAAGGTCCTTTCGAACTGCTCAACTTCATTTTTAATAATTTGGAAAATAATATTTTTATCTAAATTAGCATATATTGTACTAAACTTTTCTATAACTTTCCCTGCAATAGTAAATATTCCATCAGATGGAACACCTATCATAAAAACCACTGCGCGGCGAAGCAGTCGACGAAGCACATATCCACGTTCTTTATTGGAAGGAATGACACCATCTGAAATCATAAAGACTGAGGCACGTATGTGATCAACAATGACTCGTTTCTTTTCCTCTGAAACAAACTCTGGAAAGCCACTAAGCATACCCTCAAACAAATCCGTATCATATGCAGTTTGTTTGCCTTGCATGACGGCTGTTATTCGTTCGAGTCCTGCGCCCGTATCTACATTCTTTTGCTTAAGTTTTCCTATTACTTTTCCATCTTTCTTCTCGTATTCCATGAAAACGTCATTCCAAATTTCTATTACTTCTTCTTTCTTTAATGCTTCAAGAAATTTATCATGAGATAAGTCACCAACATTTCCAGTCATATCGTAGAACATTTCGCTACATGGGCCGCATGGGCCATTATCGCCTGGACTCCACCAATTATCATCTGCAGGAAGTGCGTAAATGCGATTTTCAGGAATTCCAAGACTCATCCAAATATCTTTGGATTCTTGGTCAAAAGGAGCGTTTTCGTCACCTTCAAAAATGGTAAAATACAGTCTATTCACATCAAGACCCAATCCTTCTTCCTTTAAAGTTAGAAACTCATAACTCCATTTGATAGCGTCTTCTTTAAAATAATCCCCTAGAGACCAATTACCCATCATTTCAAAAAATGAAAAGTGGCGATTGTCCCCTATGTCCTCAAGATCACCAGTACGTACGCATTTTTGCACGTCTGCAATTCTATTTCCCATTGGATGCTTCTGCCCCAAAAGGTACGGCACTAAGGGCTGCATGCCGGCCGTGTTGAAAAGCACTGATGGATCGTTTTCCGGAACGAGTGAGGCTGAAGGAATTATTTTATGTCCCCTTTTTTCAAAAAATTTCAAAAACTTTGTTCGGATTTCGTGTGACTGCATATACAAAAAATTTACGCGGCGGATTTATCTTTATCTTCCAGTATTTTTCGAATAGGTATCTCAAATATATTTACAACGATGAGTATGATTAAAACAAGAAGTGTTGTAACGATGGCTAACTTATAAAACCCGAACCCAGCAGCCATACCGATGCTCGCAGTGACCCAAAGTCCGCCCGCAGTAGTGAGGCCAGAAAGTTTATTACCTTGAAATATTATCGAACCTGCTCCGAGAAAACCAATACCAACGATAACCTGTGATGCCATACGAGTAGGATCAAGGCCGCCGATGATAGAATACTTGCTCGCGATTAGTTCGGAAATAATAATAAAAGCTGCGGCACCAAGCGAAACCATTGCGTGAGTTTTCATACCTGCTTCCTTGTGAACAAAAACACGCTCGATACCAATAACCATCCCGAGAACTACTGCAATTATTAATTTAAGAACAATTTGATCGTCTTGTAGTAAAAATTGAGGCATGCCTTTATTATACCACTTATTGCACGACTCCACCACCGAGGCACAGATCACCGTCGTAGACGACGCACGACTGGCCGGGAGCTACTAAGATTGGTTTATTGAAAATGAGCTGGGCTACAGCTTTGGATACTTTTTTAAACGTACAGGACAAAAGCTCTCCGTGATAACGGATCTGCGCCGTATATTCTTTTCCTACTTTTGGTATATCTCCAATCCAGTTTGTATTTTCTATATATATTTGTTTTGAGCCACCACTTGGGTGTCCAACACCCAAGTGGTTTTGATTTTGCGATACAGTGAGAGTATTCTTCTCGATGTCTTTACTGATTATATAATAACGATTATCGCTGGGACTCTTTTTTGTGATCGTAAAACCGTGACGCTCGCCAAGCGTGTAAAATACCGCGCCGTCATGGTGACCGATCACTTCACCCGCTTCGTCAAGCACTTTACCGTTTTTTACTTTTATATAATGTTTTAGAAATTCTTTGAGATCAACTGCGCCGAGAAAACAAATACCTTGACTATCTTTCTTTTGAGCCACAGGAAGCTTGAATTTCGCTGCTAACTTTCGAACATCGCTCTTCTTGATACCTCCAACAGGAAATAAAATTTTAGAAAGTTGTGCTTGATTCAAAGTCCACAAAAAGTAACTTTGATCTTTGCTGTTATCATATCCGCGAAGCAAACAATGCTTTTGCGAAGGAGTGGCTAAGCTCTGCGAGGAGCCGAGCGACTGAGCAAAAGTATTGTTTGCGTAGTGACCTGTCGCCACATAATCCGCGCCCAACGAAAGCGCTTTTTTGAGAAACGCGCCGAACTTTACTTCTTTATTGCACATCACATCCGGATTCGGCGTGCGACCAGCTCGGTATTCACGGATCATGTAATCACCGACCCCCTTTTTATACTCATCACTCAAATCAAAGGTGAGAAAGGGTATATCGAGATGTGCTGCGACCCGCATCGCATCATGCCGCTCTTCTTCTTCGTTACATTCGATAAATTCCGGATGCCAGGTTTTGATAAATACCCCAACAACGTCAAAACCCTGCTCTTTTAATAGAGCAGCGGATACGGCACTATCAACCCCGCCGGAAAGCCCAACGAAAACTGTTTTTTTGTTTTTTACTTTCATCTACTTAGTTTGAGCGAGGACTACCCTTGCTCACTTATTTGAGATATTTTTCTATATTTGCCCTATGTTCCTCGAAGCTTTTCGCGTAATGGATAGTACCATCTTTGTCGTGCAAATAATAGAGGTAACTAGACTTTATCGGCTCTAGGGCTGCTTCGAGCGCCCTTAGACCAGGATTTGCAATGGGTTCCTTTGGCAAGCCTTTTGTCTTGTATGTGATCGGAGCCGCATCCACCTGAAGTGGCATGCCGATAGAAAGTCGTTTCCACAAAATACCCGATATAAGTCCTCGATCATCTTCCCCGTTTGATTCTCGTTCGATGATAGACGCCATGGTGATAATCTCGTGTTCTGTTTTTCCTTTTGCAATTATTTTAGGACGAAACGAAGCTAGTTTTTTTTCAAAGTTTTTAGTCATGGCTTTGATAACTTCCACATCAGTATCTTTGGTAAAGAAATAATATGTATCAGGAAAAAGATAACCCTCTTTTGCTGACGTCAAAAATCTATCTTTGTTAAAGTTTCCGAGCTTTGATACAAAAGCATCCGCAATTTCTTTGTTGTTAAATCCTTCTGGTATCGTAACAACCACTGGCGCCACAAATCTACCCCCACCTACCACCCTCTCTGTAACTTTTAAAACATTTGCTCGATCGTCAAAAGAATAAATACCAGCTACTATGTGCGACTCCCTACCATACAAGATCACAAACATTTTGAATAAAAGTGGTGACCGTATAAAATTCTCATTCCGTAGTTTAGATGAAAGTGCTTGTAGGCTCATGCCTTGTGGCACTTCGACGCTCTGCCCTACTGGAAAATCCCTCGGTGCACTAAAAAAGAAATAATATCCCACCAGTAAAAACAAGATACCAATTGCAAAAAAAAGAAAAATATTTTTCCTTATATACAACTTCCGCTCCTTAAGCGGTTCTGTAAATTGGCCACCTTCGAAATGTTCCATGATATATTAGATCGGCAAGTTTGGCGGTGGCGCAGCTTCTTTTGATTCGATACGTTCGAGTGTAGGAACCTTGAGTATCTGACCTGGGAAATGCCACAGCGTCGCGATCTCCTCGGTGTTTAATATAAAGGTCTCGGGGTGAAAATACGGAAGGAAAAATGGAGAAATGAATACTTGGAAAGAGATAATCTTTTCAAATGGCCACTGGAGTGCATGCTTTGAAAACAAGTGATGACGAAGTGGAAGATGAAAAAACCCACGCTCACGGTACTCATGAAGCATGCGATTAGCAAGGACCATAGTCTTCTCAGGGGATAATCCAAATATTCCACTATACGCGTCCGCCTGTGTTGCATTGATACGGATAAGACCATTAGAATCCGGTGCATCATATTGACGAAAAATAAGGCGGATATTTCGCCGATTGTTCATGTCATAATCTTCCTTCCTGGCAACATACATAGCGCGAATACCAGTTTCAAAACCAATTTTTGAAGTCTTAGCACTCATTGCCTTTACCGCACGATCGAGCCACTGCGGCACACGAGTTTCAATACGACTTCTTCCAACCCCAACATCCTGTACCTCTTTGACTTCTTTATGACTGGTAAAAGGACGGAGTAATTTATATATCTCCAAAGTTGATTGCTCCACCCAATCATGCTTACCAAACATAGTGCCTGGCGTGTGATACATCTTCTGAGCAGGAGTTATCACGATCTGAAGCCACATCTGCTCTCCTTTCTTGAGTGATGCAAAAAGTTCTATAACCGGACTTATAGGGTCTATCTTGAGTTCTTCTTTGGGATCCTTATCGAGACCGAAATCCACATATGTCTTGATCGGATATGCCTCAGCCTTTTTTAATTTAAATTCACACCCCCATCCCATCCAAGCACTCTCAGGTGAGATTTTATCGACGCCAAGCGTGTAATCAAGTGCCTCTTTGATCTGCGCCTGCGGATATTGCGCATACATTTGGGTTTCGATAAGTCCGCGAATACGAGTCGGTGTACGAACGTAAAAATGCACCTGCCCGTCTATCGACGCGATCTCAAGTGAAAACCAAAACCAAACCGCACCTTGCCAAAATTCTTCTCTTCCACCTTTTTGACTCCAATGATACAAAGCATTCGTAATGAACAATTCCATTGCCTTCGGACTACGCAAAACGTCACGAGGTGGAATGATCTCAAGGAGCACGTAATCAATACCTGATATAAAATCCTGACGTATATAATGAAGCCAAACTTTAAAAGCTATCTTCCCGAGCCAAATTGTTCCCAGAAGAACTAAGACAAATTTTATAAAACCTGGCAGGTAGTTGTACTGCCATAAAAGAAAAATAATAATAGTGGCACCAAGCCAATGCCAGTGCTCCTTGATAGTATTTTCGATAGTATCACCAATTCCATCCATGTGACCTTATTCTACTATACTAAATAAAAAAAGAAAATTAAAAACCCCGCTAAGCGGGATTAGAC
>CAYGIL010000045.1:0-5258 GCA_964349965.1 uncultured Candidatus Saccharibacteria bacterium
GTTTATGATTTTAGCGAGAGATAACTTTGATGATCCTGAAATAAGAGTTATTTTAAGAGAATATGCGGATGAATTTAATACAGTTAAGCATTTAAGTTCTCAGGTCTGGGAAAGGGGTGGTTACCAGAAAAAATTTGATAGAATTCTGGTGGCAAAAATACAAAAAGAATTTAATGGTAATCCACCAGAAAACTTAATGAATCTATTTTTTAGATAACGTTTACAACTTTACGAACGACTGTGCGGCCGTTGTATGACGTCTTGCGTTTTGAGTCGAATTTTACGATGCCTTCTTTGAGAGCGAAAAGAGTGTGGTCCTTGCCTGTGGCAACGTTCGTACCTGCCATGATCGGAGTTCCGCGCTGACGAACGATAATAGCCCCTGGTTGCGCTTTTTGACCATCAGAAAGCTTGATACCGAGGTATTTTGGCTGTGAGTCTCTTAAGTTTTTGGCGGTTCCGCCGGCTTTTCTATGTGCCATACTGCTTTTTGTGTTACAATAATCGTCTAAACAGTATATACCGAAACATGGAAAAAATCAAGTCCTACATCGAAAGCGATATGGGGAAGAACCTCTTGATCCTTCTGATCGTTATTTTAGTCAGCACGGGATCGTTTTTCCTAGGTAGGCTTTCCAAACAAAGCGAAAATAAAGGGGTGAAAATCGAGTATCCTGCTCCTCTCCAAGCTCAGCCTGGAAACATCATTTCATCGTTAGAATCAAGTATACCTGTAGCAAAACCGAAAGTTTCTATTACAAAAACTGAGACGAATAGGGGATACGTAGCTTCAAAACGCGGTCGTAAGTATTACCCCGTAGGTTGCCCGGCAGCAGAAAATCTAAAAGTAGAAAACCGAATTTATTTCAAGACAGCAGGGGAGGCAACCGAGGCTGGATACACTGCGTCGAGCTCTTGTGACTAAAACTGAATCCGCCCCTTTTTTTATGCTATAATCTCAACCTATGGATATAAATAAATTTGATAAAAGATTTTGCAATAATATAACCGGGGGATTTAATAAAGAGATATTTCTGTTCGCCCTCTTTTCTGATTCTGAAAATCCTGATGTATATGCCCTCACACCTGCGCATTCCAAGAGACTCTTGATGTGGTTAAGTACTCAAATAGCAACGTATGAGCAAAAATTTGGCGAAATAGACACGAACATCCCGTCTCCGATAGTAAGTCCCATCCAGCCCGAAGATCTGCCTCCTAAAAGCTAATTTTCATAAAACTTGCAAAAGTTGCATTTTTAAGTATAGTTTGGACAGATAGGCGAGACCCAATCAAAGGGGGTTGGTTCTCGCGAACTCAGGCTGATCGGGAGTTATTCTCGGTCAGCCATTTTTATTTCCTCTATTTTATTTTTTCCTAGTTTTTTAAAAGATTACCAGAATAGTAGGGTAGAGCTTTTACATTGTATTTGGAGCCTAGGTAACCCTACCGGGGAAACTAGGTATAACGTCGCACAATATATCTTTGTACCTATACTATGGTACAGATAATGCCGAGGCACTTCCCTCGGCATTATTTAAAAATTAAGCTTTGTATAATTATTATTTTAATACATCAGCAAAGTAAATTCGAAACCAATTTATAACTTCACTTACTGTTACCCCGTAATATTTCATTATAAGTAAAGCGATAAGTATCACTACGATAACCTCAATAAAGCCCGCTTCCCCGGTGTTTTTATTTTTTTCTAACATATTAAACATTTTATCATAAATAAATTGTTGCTAACGACCTATGTAATACATCGGGTCAAGATAAGCGTTTATAGGAGCCAAGGGTTGGGTTAAGATATGTCCTGGGCATGCTACGCTCGGCAAAGATTCGACTTTGACTGCACCTGCTACATATAAAGATAAGTGCAAGTGCGGCCCGGTGACGCGTCCTGAGCTGCCAGTATAGGCTACGACGTCACCACGTTTAACTTTCTGACCCTTTTCAACTTTTATAAGAGATAGGTGCGCAAAGGTACTCGAGAGGCCGTTGTCGTATTGCAACAATACCCATTGGCCGAAAGATGCCCCAGGACAACTCAAATCAGTGTTGCCTGCCCCAACTACCACTCCGTCAGCCATAGCGTATACCTTGACCGGCGTACGTGCTCGAAAGTCTGTACCACTGTGACCGTTTACATAGGTGCGATGTGGACCTGTTTTTGCTCCGAATTCTTGGGTTACATATATCTCATCGAGTGGTGCCATAAGTACTCCACTGTTCGGAAGCTTTGAAGGATCTAGTATGAATTTAAGGCGTGACTCGTATTCACGAAGCTCTTTTTCGAAAGCAGCTTTTTTCGCGGTTTGATCAGCTAGGATTTTTTGATACGTGGATTCACTATTTTTTGTTTTGGCTAAAAGTTTACTTTTCTCACTAGCATTATCCACTACAACTTTCTGCTGATCAGATAGGTCAGTTTTGAGTGATAAGAGCTCATTTTTGGCTTCAATCGTTGAATTACGGGTGAATTCGAGCTCGCCTTTTACCTGTTCGAGAGACTTTATATTCTCTATCATACTTTCCCTTACTGTTTCTATATTATCTATATCATTCCAAACAGAACTAAAGTCACTGCGTGACAGAAGTATTTGAAGTATATTTTCATTCTCAAATTCGTTTGTTTTACGTAATCCAAGGGCAATAGAATCCCTGTGGTCTTGTATTGCATCTTCTTTTGTAAATATATCTCCACTTAGAACCTCGATCTGAAAATTCGTTTTATCAATTTTCTTTTGAGTAACAGAAATATCAGTCATGAGTTTTTTTCTGACAATATCGAGCTCTTTGAGAGAGGTGCTGAGAGAGCTTTTTTGCTTACCTAGACCTTCGAGTTCGCGCTTGTATTTTTCAATCTCAGCTTGCAACTTTGCAATATCAGAAATTTTTTGCTGGATCTTTTGCTGAACCTCTTGCGCAGTTTCGGCGCGCAGAAATACTACAGGCACAAAAATCAATAATATAACAAGCAGGAGGCTAAACCGTAAGCTCTGATGCTTTTTGTAATCGAGATAACGTTTCATTTTTTCCTAACACCTCACTGATAATAAATGGATCGGGGGATTTATCGAGTCCCGATAGGGCATACCGTATAGGGTGGAGTACTGCTCCCCTTTTCTCAGAAGCATTTGCGATTTCCACCAGAGAATTTTTTATGTTTTCTTGTGTAAAATCTTTTTCATCGATTTCATTTAAAACTTTGATAGCAAGAGCGATGTTTTGCTTGGTCACCTCTTCGGAAGTGTTTTTGAAATTTAATTTTTCTTTTTCTATTTTTGGAGCAGTAGCAAAAAAATCCAACTCCCCTCCCCTTACCATAGTGTCCACGTCACTCCATTTTGAAATGCGTTCAAATATCATCGGAACTAATTTTATGTTTTGTAAGTTTTCTGGCAATCGTGTTAAGATATTTTTCTCTATTTCTTCTTTTGGAAGTAGCTTCATGTGTTCTTTATTGAACCATTCAAGCTTTTCATTGCTTAGGGCTGCAGGGCTTTTTTGCACCCGAGTGAGGTCAAATGCTTTGATCAATTCTTCGGGAGTAAAAATTTCTTTGTCTGTTCCTGGATTCCAACCAACGAACGCAACTCCATTTAGAATCCCCTCAGGCAGAAAGCCAAGTTTTTTGTATTCTAATGCTGGCAATGCGCCACGGCGCTTGGAAAGCTTGAGTTTATCAGGTCCAAGCACTAACGGTAAATGGGCGTATACGGGCGTGGGTGCGCCTATTGCACGCTGGATAAGTACCTGTCGTGGAGTATTTGAAGTTAGGTCTTCTCCGCGAATGACATGCGTTACACCTTCCTCAAAGTCGTCCACAACGACTGCAAGGTGGTGCAATGGTTCGGTTGGGCTTCGTGCAATTACAAAGTCTCCAAGATCTGTAGTGTTGGTAGTAATTTTGCCTTTTATTTCATCATGAAAAGTTACGTCAGTGTTTGGATTTTTGAACCGCACTAGTTCGCGCATTACACCGCTGCCATCTTTTGCTTGTTCCTTCGAAATGTATGCATGCCCGAGAGCTATCAGCTTATCGATATAAAATTTATACTTATCTACGTGCTCAGATTGACGATAGAATTTGTCGTATGTTAGACCGAGCCATTTAAAGCTCTCTAAGATATTATCTTCATATTCTTTCTTATCTCGCGCAGGATCAGTGTCTTCTATGCGTAGGATAAATTCCCCGCCGTGATGTTTTGCGTACAAATAGGCAAAAATAGCAGTCCTGTAGGTACCCAAATGCAAAAGGCCTGTCGGGGAAGGCGCAAACCGAGTTACTACTTTCTGATTACTCATATTTGGGTATTATAGCACACCTTAACCTGAATATTTAGGCCTATTTCTCATGGCTAAGTGCCATATCTATGAGCGCACGAGCGATCTTTTCACTAGCACCCGGCTTATGAAATGCTTTTGCACTTGCTGACATTTCATCCCAAATCTGTTTATCACTGGCAATCCTTTCTATTTCAGCATTCAAAATGTTCGCAGTCATATTTGCTTCTTCGATAACAGTACAAGCACCTGAATGCGCATAACTAAATGCATTCTTCTTCTGATGATCGTTATTAGAGTGCGTAATAGGTATAAGGATTGAAGGTACCCCCCATGATGCAATCTCAAAGAGCATAGACCCAGCACGGGATACTACGACGGTCGCTGCACCAGCTGCCATCTTCATAAGAAGAGAATTAAAAAAAGGCATCGATACATATCGAAGCTTTTGTTCGTTAGTGGTGAGCAGTACAGCCGCTCTATCCCTAACAGTTTCGAAATTTCGAACACCAGTTTGATGAATAACCTGATACTTCTTTATGAGTTCTGGTAGTGCATCGAGGATCGTGTTGTTGATGAGTTCTGCTCCTTGTGACCCTCCAATGATAAAAACGACAGGTACGTTTGATTCAAATTTAAAATATTCAAGGGCTTCTTTCTTTGTCGTAGGGTATTCGATCTCGACGCGTAACGGTTGACCGGTATACGCTATAGTTTCAGGCTTAAAGAAATGCGCAGCCTCCTTAAATGAAATAGCAACTCTTTTAGCAAATTTACCTGCCCATAGGTTGACCCGACCGGGAGCTGAGTCAGATTCGTGAATTATAACTGGTATTCGTAAAAGCCTCGCTGCAAAAATAGTCGGAAAAGACGCATAGCCTCCTTTGCCAAAGACAACGTCGGGGTAAATCGAAAAGAGTTTAAAAATTGCATTTATAACGCCAAAAAATGTTTTTATTATATCTATAATA
>CAYGIL010000046.1:0-5074 GCA_964349965.1 uncultured Candidatus Saccharibacteria bacterium
GAATAAATGTAAATATAGATATAAATAAAGTCCGGCAAAAAGTACAAGGATGAGCATAAACGAGATTGCAATAGACTTTACAAGATAATGCCTAAAGATAGCCGCCCAAACTATGGGCGCAAAGATTGAAAGAACAAGTGGAGTATATTCCACTATATAATGTACTGTTGTTTCATTACTTATATTCCAAGATAATACTGACAACCAAAAAAAACTACCAACTACAGCCACAACTTGTAAAACAAATACACCAAATACTGTCAAAACTTTTTTGCTTTTTTCGCTCATAAGTTTTTAAAACATGAATTTAACTTTTAAATTTCGACTTAATAGCAATTTTATATACACGCCAAAGATGCTATACCGTCACCACCACGAAGTCGCATAACTGTAACTCCTTGAGTCTGGCGGCCGACGGATGGGATGTCTTTTAGTGCTGTACGGATCACTTGACCCTTTTTGGACATCGCGACGAGTTCTTCTTCCTCGCCCGTCAAGACTTTTGCTACGATAAGTTTGCCAGTTTTGCTCGTCACCTTTGCAGTTTTGATACCGGAGCCCCCGCGCTTTTGCACTTTGTATTCTTTGAGATTTGTTTTCTTGCCGAAACCGTTCGCACTCATGGTGAGGAATGAACCAGTCTTTTCTTCTTTGGTTATGGCGTCAACTCCGATCACCGTATCCCCCTTTTTGAGCTTAATACCGGTCACTCCCGCAGCTGTACGACCCATTTCACGCACATCGGATTCTTTGAACCTGATTGACTGCCCGTCACTCGTTGCGATCATCACCTCATCTCCCTTGTGCGTGACAAGTGCCGCGATAAGCTGATCATCTTTGTCTAATCTGATTGAAATAATACCGCTGCGACGTACATCTTGGAACGACGCACTCGCCATTTTCTTTGCAGTACCGTTTTTGGTTACGAGAAGCATTGAACTCGAAGCCTTATCGAGGTCTTTTGGCATCGCGAGAATCGAATTTATCTTCTCGTCTCCGCTCAAAGACAAGAAATTCATGATTGACTTCCCTTTTGTTGCGCGGCGGCCTTCAGGAATATCATACATTTTCATCTGATATGCTTTTCCGAGATTTGTAAAGAAGAGAAGGTTGTTGTGTGTTGAACCGGAAACAAGCATTGTCACAAAGTCTTCCTCTTTTGTTTCGAGGTCGATCACGCCGACACCACCACGTTTTTGTGACTTGTACTCCTTGGGATCAGTACATTTGACGTATCCGCCGGCAGTGAGGACCAACATCGTTTCCTTGTCTGGAATAAGGTCTTCATCAGAAATCTCTTTGACTCCACCTTTTATGATCTTGGTGCGACGCTCATCAGCGTATTTTTCTCGAATTTCTTCCAATTCTTTAGAAATAGTTTTCAAAATTTTCTTTGGACTTGCGAGGAGGTCTTTCATCTCGGCGATAAACTTTTGCTTTTCAGCAAGTTCATCTTCAACCGCTTTTCGCTCCAATCCAGCAAGCTTAGAAAGCTTCATTTCGAGGATCGCGACTGCCTGAAGATCAGAGAATTTGAACTCTTTGATAAGGTTTACCTTTGCTACCCCCGAATCCTTGGATCCACGGATGACAGTGATCACGCGATCGATCTTGTCGAGGGCTTTCTTGAGACCAAGGAGTATATGCTCACGCTCCTCTGCGCGACGAAGATCGTACTCACTGCGCCTCTTTACGACGTCTTTGCGGTGAAGGACGAATTGCTCAAGCACAGTCTTAAGTGAAAGAGTTTGTGGTACCCCGTCAACGAGCGCAACAATGTTAAAATTAAAATTCGATTCGAGTTGAGTATTCTTGTAAATATAGTTAAGAACTTTTTCTGGATGCGCACTTGATTTGAGGTCAATCACGATACGTATATCTCGAGTCGACTCATCACGTAGGCCCTTGATGCCATCGAGCTTTTTCTCCTGCACAAGCTCGGCGATCGACATTATGAGATTTGCCTTGTTCACTCGAAACGGAAGCGAAGTGATAATAATAGAAAAGCTGCCGCCTTTTTCCTCAACGATTTCTGCCTCACCACGACAAACGACACCGCCGCGTCCGGATGAATATGCATGCAACATGTCTTTGTATCCATACGCAATACCGCCCGTTGGAAAATCAGGACCCTTGATAAACTGCATGAGATCTTCGGTGGTACTCTCAGGGTTATCTATCAAGTGATTCGTGGCATCTAGAACTTCAGCGAGGTTATGCGAAGGTATATTGGTCGCCATACCGACAGCGATACCGAGAGTACCGTTTAGAAGGAGCGCGGGTACGGCTGCAGGCAATACTGTCGGCTCTTTACGTGTACCATCATAGTTTACCCGCAAATCTACAGTTTCCTTTTCTAGATCACGCAAAAGTTCTGAAGAGATCTTTGACATTTTCGCTTCTGTGTATCGGTATGCAGCAGCACTATCGCCGTCAATAGAACCAAAGTTACCTTGTCCCAAAATAAGAGGATATCGATATGAAAATTCCTGTGCCATTCCTACCATGGAGTCATAAACAGCTCCGTCACCGTGCGGGTGGTACTTACCAAGTACATCTCCGACTATGGTTGCAGACTTTCTAAATCGCGCTGATGCGGTGAGACCGATCTCATGCATTGCGTAGAGAATCCGGCGGTGCACAGGCTTTAGTCCGTCACGCACATCAGGAAGCGCACGCGAAGTAATAACCGACATCGCATACGCGAGGTAGGATTCTTTCATTTCTTTGACTACATCAACCTCAAGTATCGCATCCTTCGGATCTCGAGGAGCTTTTGATTCTAACTCAGATTCTTTTCTTACCATGTTTCGGAAATATTATCTTTTAATACTGAGAACGGCTGGATATCTGCTTTTAAATCTGTTTGTGTTTCTTTATCAGAAAAATTTGCTCCGAGCGAAAACACCCACAACCCAAGTAGTATAACACCGAGAGCTATGGTCGCAATGTGAAGCACGTGTCTACGGGTTTCTTCTGATTGTCTTCGTAAATAATGAATTGCCTTTTTCATATCTTTATTCTTACCTTATTATATCGCTTTTAGAACGACTACGTCACCTTCTTTGCCGTCCAAATCCTTGGCCTTGAGAGTTAATTTGTCAAAAGTCTCAGCTTTATCATCACCGACTTCCTTAAGAAATGCTTTGAGCGATGTAGCATCGTAGTCCATAGGAATGATAAGCTTCGGCTCAAGCGAGGATGCGAGCTTTGCAGAAGTTTTTCCGTCACCGACGGGAATAAATAATATATCAGGATCACTGATAGCCTCCCGTGCCTCTTTTGAAAGCTCGCCGTTACTGAGAGCACCCAGAAAGGTGATCGTGATGTTATCTATGGTTAGATTGTAAATCGTATTGATGTACTTTTTATCATCGATCGTTACATCGGAAGGTACACCTTTGATAAAAATTTCTTTGACTTCGTAGTCACCTGGTCCGGTCACGGCAAAAGGAACTCGATCTCCAAAAGAAACCTGCTCAAGGCCGTTGTAGTCAGGATGATTATTCGTAATGAGGGCGATGTCAGCGCCAAAACGACCCGACACTCCGGACTTTGAGCTTTTACTAACCGGGTTAACCGCAAGAGTCATTTTCCCTTGCTCTATTTTAAAAAATTGCTTGCCCAAATACGTGATGATCATTACTTGCATTGTAGCACATTTTTTGCTATATTCAAAGTGTATTAATTGAGAGATTAGAAGCAGGATTTAGGGTAACACTCTATATTTTATCCGGCCGGCCACTAGGCAAGACTGGAAAGCATAGAACACCTAGAACCTTATATCCGCTTGCAATTTTTGTTTTGCGCGGATTTTTTTATTTATAAGTATATGACAAAAGCAGAAACAGTAGTAGATCAAGGACAGGCATCAGAAAACCCAGTCCTGAAGTCGATCGTAACCCGAAGTACAAATAAGCCTCAACTCGAAGCACTCGTAGAGGGTCCAGTTATCCTCATCGAGAAATCTTCGGTATTCGTAGACCTTTCCCCACACGGTACAGGTATCATTTATGGTCGCGAATTTATCAATGCCAAGGATATCATCAAGAAGATCAACCTAGGCGACTCTATCAAAGCAAAAGTTGTCGATATTGAAAACAGCGACGGATACGTAGAACTCTCACTCAAGGAAGCTCGACAAGCAGTCATCTGGAACGAGGCAGAGAAAGCAATCAAGGGCAAAACAGTATTTAATCTCGAGATAAAAGATGCCAACAAAGGTGGTCTCATCCTAGAATGGTCTGGTATCCAGGGCTTCCTCCCTGCTTCGCAGCTTAAGAGTGAACACTACCCTCGCGTACTCGACTCTGACAAAGACAAGATATTAAAAGAACTCAAAAAGCTCGTCGGTGAGACGATCGGAGTTATGATCATCTCTACTCTCCCCAAAGAAGGCAAGCTCATCTTCTCTGAGAAAGACAATAATCCGGAAGAAAAGAAGGAGATACTCAGTAAATACAACGTCGGAGACACTGTGCCTTGCACTGTCGCAGGCATTGTAGACTTCGGAGTATTCTTGAAGCTAGAGGACGGACTCGAAGGGCTCGTACACATCTCTGAACTTGATTGGGGCCTCGTCGAAGATCCACGAACCATGTTTAAGGTTGGTGACAAAGTAGAGGCAAAAGTGATCGAGATAAAGGACGGCAAGATCTCACTCTCACTCAAAGCACTCAAGGAAAATCCTTGGAAAGAATTCGAAGGTAAACTCAAAAAAGGTGACATCATCAAAGGTGTCGTGATCAAATACAACAAACACGGTGCTTTGGTATCTATAAAAGAAGGTGTCGCTGGACTCGTCCACAATTCTACTTTCCCCACTGAATCAAAGCTACGCGAGAAACTCGAACTCGGAAAGAACTACAATTTCCAGATCACTCTTTTCGAACCCAAAGATCAAAAGATGACTCTTGTGCACTTAGAATAATCTGGCATGCAAACAAAAAACTCCCGATAAGGGAGTTTTTTGTTTCAGGTTTTTAACTCATTAATTGACTGCGGGACCTATGGCATCCATGATAGCCATAACCTGCTCGGCATATCGTGGGACAATAGAAGGTGGATTGTATTT
>CAYGIL010000047.1:0-4792 GCA_964349965.1 uncultured Candidatus Saccharibacteria bacterium
GAAAAGGGAAAAGTGATAGACCTCGAAGACTTCAAGAAAAAAATGACAGAACATCAAAAGCTCTCGCAGACTGCGTCAGCAGGGATGTTTAAAGGCGGACTTGCTAATCACAATGAACAAACCGTCAAGCATCACACCGCGCATCATTTACTCCTCGCGGCACTTCAAAACGTAATTGGCCCCCATGTAAAACAGCGGGGAAGTAATATCAACGAAGAGCGCTTACGTATAGACTTTTTATGTGACCACAAGCTCACCGACGAAGAAAAGAAAAATGTAGAAGAATGGGTGAATGATAAGATCCAAAAAGGTTTTAGTGTTGTTCGTCGCGAAATGTCTCGTGATGAAGCGATAAAGATCGGAGCAGAAATGGAATTTGGGGCAAAGTATGCTGAAATGGTTTCCGTGTATTTTATCGAGGATTCTAGCGGTGATGTTATCTCCAAAGAATTTTGTGGTGGGCCGCATGTTTCGAACACCAAAGAGCTTGGTTCTTTCAAAATTCTAAAAGAAGAAGCAGTGGCGCAGGGAATTCGACGCATCAAAGCACAAGTTGTGGTATCATAAAAGCATGAGTATGTTATCTATATTCAAGAAAAAAAAGCAAGAACTTGTGCTTGTTTTTGATATTCGTTCTTCTTCGGTAGGCGCGGCACTTTTTTGGATTGAAGACTCTCAAATTCCTCGTGTCGTAGCTTCTGTACGCGAAGCGATCCCGCTCGAGCAGGCACTAGCACCGGATAGGTTGCTCACTCTTAGCCTGAGCGCACTTGAAAAAGTAGTTAGCAAGATCGCAGAAAAGAAAGTCGGTACTCCGATCAGGATATTTTGTGTTTTGGCAGCACCGTGGCATGTATCAGAGACTCGTGTGATCAAACTCACCAAGGAAACTCCATTTATTTTTACCAGCAAGCTTGCTGACGAACTGACTCAGAAAGAAATTGCATCGATGAAAGAGGAGTATACAAAGAGATATCAAGACTTGGGTGCCGCTCTTCGACCTATCGAACTCAAGAATGTAAAAGTAAAATTGAATGGTTATGAAACTGAAAAGCCGATAGGCAAGAATGCATCTGAAGTTGAGATGGATATACATATCTCGATGAGTGGTGATGAGATATGTAAGAAGATCGAGGAGGTCATAGAGAAACATTTTCCGGTAAAAGAAGTAAAGTTTTCGTCTTTTACGATGGCGGCCTTTTCAGCACTCCGGGACGTGTATCACGATCGAGAGAATTTCCTCATCATAAATATCGCAGGTGAACTCACCGATATCGCTATGGTCAAGCATGGCACGCTTCGCGAAACAGCTTCTTTCCCTTTAGGTACGCATTTTATGGTGAGAGGGGTAGCTAGTGCACTAAATGTCTCCACGACGGAAGCCTATTCGTTTTTCTCGCTCCACAAGGACGGCAATGCGGCAGAACCTACTTTACAAACCCTTGATCCGATTGTAAATAAGCTCAAACTCGACTGGCTTCATAAATTTCAAGAAGCTTTAGTAAATCTTTCAAACGATATTTCTATTCCTGGTGCTTTATATCTCATAACCAACAAAGACCTTACTCAATTCTTCACCGAGCTCATAAAAAGTGAGCAATTCAATCAGTACACGTTAACCGAATCAAAATTTGAGATCACGCCTTGTGGTATCGAAGTATTTCATAACGCAGTAGCATTCAAAGAAAATGCTCCTTTTGATGCATATCTAGCGATAGATTCTATTTACATCAATCGCTTTTTTAGCTAACCAGCTAAAAAAGCTTTGCAAAAGTCCTGTTACAGGATAAAATGTAACTATGTCGAAAAATGTATTTCAAGATATGGTAAAAACGAAGCGTGCCCGCACTGGGGTTCACGGAGATACATACACAGAAAGGATGGAAAAAGTAAAACAGGTGAAGCGTCTAGCAGGAGAGCTACCTGATGTGCCTACGAGAGGTCGCAGGTATGGCTTGTGGGTTGTTGCTGGTATTTCTGTGCTCTTTTTTCTTTTTGCTTTATCCTTTTTCTTTGCTAGCGCAAAAGTTGTAGTCACTCCAAAATTCACCGAAGTTACCTTTAACGAAACGATCTCTGCAACCAAGGATTCTAATCTTTCGGAAGGTGCTTCATTTGATCTAGTGATTATCTCCGGAGAAGAGAAGAAAAATATTAGTGCTACTGAAACAAAGGAAACCTCAGTACCTGCACGAGGTACAGTTATTCTATATAATGCATTTAGTAAAGCTCCGCAGCCGCTTCTCATAGATACTCGACTCGAAGGGTCTAACGGTAAACTCTATAAGACAGTAAAAGCGGTCACAATCCCGGGTCAAAAGGCTGACGGCACTCCGGGTAGCGTAGAAGTCGATATATACGCTGATGCACCAGGTCCGGATTCGAACAGCACTCCTATTGATTTCAAGATTTTTGGATTTAAGGGTAGTCCAAAGTACGCAAAATTTTATGCACGCAGTAAAACCGCGCTTACAGGGGGATTTACTGGTACTTTGCCTGTAGTATCTCCTACTGATAAGGCTCGAGTTAACGAAGAATTACGTACCGCCCTAGAAGCTAGCTTATTACGAAAGGCCACAGATCAGATTCCAGACGGTTTTGTCCTGTTTAAAGACGCCGTATTTCTAAAAACTGATACAGAGGTAGCCGAAGAGAGCATGAGCGATGCTGGTGCGGTGCTCACTCTAAAGGGCACTTTATATGGCTTTCTGTTTAACGATCAAAAACTGACCCAAAAGATAACAAAGGGCAAGATTCCAGAGTACGAGGGTGCCCTGGTTTTTATACCTAATATAAATAATCTAACTTTCTCACTAACTAATCGAGACATTTCATTTGCTGATGTGACGACTATAAATTTCAAATTGGAAGGGAAAGGTACTGTAGTGTGGAAATTTGACGCGGACAAGCTCCGTGAAGACTTGCTTGGCAAGTCAAAAGACTATTTCAACCAAATTTTTGCGAAATACCCGTACGTTGATTCTGCAGAATTAAAGCTAAATCCTTTCTGGAGCGGTTCGTTTCCAAAGAAACCTGAAGACATAAATATAACAGTCAATTACCCGGAACTTATATAGAGTATTGACCGCATTCTATATTTTTGGTACAATTGTTTAAATCTAAATGACTGATTCTAGGAACGGACAACTTGTGACTGCAAGAGGAGTAGTAACAGAAGCATTACCCTCAACTTTATTTCGAGTAAGTATCAAAGATACTGATGGAAGTGATAAAGAAATATTGGCATATTTGTCCGGCAAGATGCGCATGCATCGAATCAAAGTTTTGATTGGCGATTCTGTTGAAGTTGTGCTAGATAATTACGGAGGAAAGGGGAGGATTGTCAAGAGGTTGTGATTTTTTATATAATAGTGTATAGTATTAGTTACAAGCTTTTAAAGGCATAAGGGCATTAAAAAATAAGGATTTTTTCCTTTTTTTGCATTATGCGCGTAAATTTTTATGAAAATTAAGTCAGCAGTAAGAAAAATCTGCAACAATTGCAAAATGGTGAGACGAGCGAGACATCTTCGGATTATTTGCTCGAACCCAAAGCATAAACAAAAACAATAATCATGAGAATCCTCGGTATAACTGTGCCAAATGAAAAAAGGTTAGAGTTTAGCTTAACTATTATTTATGGTATCGGCATTTCGACTGCTCGACGTATTTTGGACACGGTTGGGATAGATCGAGGACGAAAGGCTGACAGCCTTACACCCGAAGAAGAGAACAAGATCCGCGCGGAAATCGAAGGCCGTACTATCGAAGGTAACTTGAAGCGTGAAGTAGCTGCAAATATCAAGCGACTCAAAGATATCAAGACATACCGTGGCTCACGACACATGAAGAGACTTCCAGTACGAGGTCAGCGAACCAAGACGAATTCAAGAACTGTTCGCGGTAATGTCCGAAAGACCATGGCGTCCGGTAAGCGTAAAGAAAGTAAAACTTAATTAATTTATATGAGCAATACAAAGACCACAAAAGAAGAAGGAGGAGAGGCGGCAGCAGAGAAAGTAACTCAGACTAAGAGTCAGAAGCGTAAGGTTTCTGCTGGCGTCTTACATATTGAAGCAACTTTCAACAACACCAAAGTCCTTTTTGCGGATCAGGGCGGCAATACTTTGTTTTGGTCTAGCTCAGGAAGTCTCGGCTTTAAGGGGGCAAAGAAGGGAACACCTTTCGTAGCTTCAAAAGTGGGAGATGTCATCGGCGAAAAGGCGGCAAATATCGGAGTAAAGGAGGCAGATGTGAGCGTATGCGGCGTAGGTTCTGGCCGAGAGCCAGCTATACGTGCATTTATGGCGCATGGTATCGAGATCAAGTCCATAATCGACCGAACACCAGTTCCGCATAACGGTCCAAAGCCAAAGAAACCAAGACGAGTATAGAAAAAGCAAAAACATATGATATCAAAACCAAAGTTTAAAATAGCAAGACGTTTAGGCGCAGGAGTATATGATAAAACTCAGACTCCAAAGTTTTCTGCATCCACGAAGGGCGGAACGTTCGGCAAGCGTCCAAAGCAGCTTTCTGAATACGGCACACAGTTCCTCGAAAAGCAGAAGGTTCGATTTTCATATGGTATTACTGAGCGTCAGCTTTCAAACTATGTAAAGAAAGCATCTGCTGCTCACGGATCGCATACAGTTGAAAAATTCTTTGAAGAGCTTGAAAGTCGCCTTGATAACTTTATATATCGTATCGGTCTTGCGCCAAGCCGCCGTGCAGCACGTCAGATGGTCTCTCATGGGCACTTTATCGTAGGCAATCACCGGGTTACAGTTCC
>CAYGIL010000048.1:0-4779 GCA_964349965.1 uncultured Candidatus Saccharibacteria bacterium
TAACTACTATGTCTGGATTTAGACTCATTATTTTCTCAAGATCAAAAGCGTTGATTTTGCTTATTATTTCGTAACCGATACTTTGATTTTGATCTATTTCTTCGAGTAGCGCGTTATCTATTTCGCTTATGATGAATATCTTTCTATTGATTCCGTGTTTTTTGAAAAATCTCTTGATGAGTATGCGTATATAAAAATCCACACTTCCAAAAATTGCAGTAAATAGGGCCAGGTTTGTTTTAGGTGTTAATTTAAAGAATTCACCAAATACGTAAAAGGTTAATGCTGCTACTACGAATGAAATTAATATGCTTTTTATAAAAGAATTAGTGAATTCAGTTGTAGTTTTATTGAATCTAAAAGAGTAGAGATTGAAGATATAAAAATTTAGAATAAATAGTAAAATTACGATGGAGAAGGGTATAAAATGCGCGCTCATCTGAGTCGCCAGATTTTCCTCTCCGTATCGAAAAAAAAGCATTAAAAACAGAGCTCCATAAGCTAAGACGAGGTCGACTGTTAGGATAAATAGCATTTTGAATTGCATGAGCGCACCTTTCATTGGTTTAACTAGTATAGTACAAGATTCTCTGTTATGATAGATACTACATATGTTTGAGTTGCTTTTCAAGGTTTGGTACATGATAGCTATCTTGCCTATACTCATCTTTATTGAGGGCAATACGATGCTAGTAGCATACCTAAAGAAGCGTCATATTTATTGGGATTTTTGGTACTCACTTTTAGTTGTGCTCATCATAATTTTTATGATCTTGCTTGTTGGAGTATATTTATAATAATGCTTACAAAACATTTCTTTAAAACCTTGGTGTTGTTTGCGGGGATGATCCTTGTCGGTTTGACTGGAGTTTTTCTTGTTAGTCATCTAGATAATAGCTTATCAAGCGATGCTGAGGCAGAGGTTGCGAACTAGCCAAAATTGTGCTATAGTATAAAGGTACCGCAGAGACAGCAGGTTTACTCGCCTTTGGCGAGCAGTAAATAATTTCCTGCCCAGTGGGTCGATAAAGCGGTTTTAGCCGTTTTTTTATTCTCAAATATTATGTTACACAAATCAAAAAAGGCCGAAATGATAAAGGAGCTTGAAGGAGCGATCAAGGATTCCAAATCCCTTGTCTTTGTTAACTTTCATGGACTCAAAGTTCATGATGAAACAAAGCTTCGACAAGACCTCCGAAGTGGAGGAGTCGGGTACAAAGTATCTCGAAAGACACTTCTAGCTCGTGCGCTACAGGGTAAGGCCGAAGGTGAAATACCAGAACTCGGTGGTGAGGTTGCTATTGCATACTCCGCTGATGAGACCGCAAGTCCTCGCGAGGTGTACAACTTTCAGAAATCTCACAAAGGAGTACTTCAGATCCTCGGTGGTATATTCGCCGGAAAGTTCGTTGACGGAGCGTACATGACTGAGATCGCAACGATACCAAGCAAGGAAGTGTTACTTTCCAAATTGGCATTCTTGATGAAGAGTCCTATGCAGCGTTTGGCGATAGCGTTTAGTGAAGTAGCAAAGACAAAGTAAATTATAAGCTTGCCCCGCTGTGGCGGGGATAAATAAAAAATTATGAATAAAGATACATTGTTAGAATGGTTAGACAAGGCAACAGCTCTCGAATTAAACGAAGTTGTGAAAGCGATAGAAGAAAAGTTCGGCGTTTCTGCCGCTGCAGTAGCAGTTTCAGGTAATGGCGGTGGGGCAGCAGCTCCAGCAGCCGAGGAAGCAAGTACCGTTACGGTGGTGCTCGCGTCCGCAGGGGATCAGAAGATCGCGGTCATGAAGGTGATCAAGGAAGCTCTCGGTCTCGGACTCAAGGATGCAAAGGATCTCGTTGACGCTGCTCCTTCAAATGTTAAAGAAGGCATGAAGAAGGAAGAAGCGACAGAGCTCAAGAAGAAGATCGAGGAAGCAGGAGGAAAGGTAGAGTTCAAGTAATATATAGGAATTTACTATAGCTAAACACGCACGGAAACGTGCGTGTTTTTAGTTGTGGATAACTTTTTTATTTCAAGTAGTATAATATAAGAATGAAAAAATATATAATCTCTGGCTTACTTTTGTTTGCCATGTTTGTTCAAGTTGCTCCTTTCGCTTATGCGGATGATGATGTGCCTGGGGACGGTACGTTGAACTGTATTCCTATTACTGTTAAGCTCGGTCGTGCTGCGGGTCCCAACCGTACTCCTTCACGTGATAGCAATTCTAACGGAGAGGTCTCAATCCTTCAGGATTTCTTGCAGTCAAAGGGTTACCTTAACTCTGAGCCGACTGGATATTTCGGCCTGCTTACGTTTCAAGCTGTGAAAAGCTTCCAGACAGCAAATGGTCTTACTGCTGATGGATCTGTCGGACCGATCACGAGAGCAAAGATCAATGCGCTCATGTGTGGTGGTCCTAATATAACTCCGGTTACTCCTGGTTGTCCGATAGGTGCAGTATATAGTTCAGTAACCGGACAAAGGTGTGATGGAACTGGAAACACCTTCCCATCAGGCTGTAGCTCAACTTCAGGTTTCAGTACGACCACAGGATTAAGGTGTGATGGAACCACAACAACCACTTTCCCTCCAGGTTGTAATTCTACTTCAGGATATAGTTCAACTACTGGAGAAAAATGTGATGGGGCAACAAATAGTTCAGCAAAATTTAAAATAGGAGATAAAGTTCAAGCATTGCACGCATTAGATGTAAAAAGTGAACCCGACAACGGCATGTCTCCGATAGGAGTTCATAATGCTGGTGACAAGGGTGTTGTAATAAATGGTGGGGGCACAGTGACACCTTGGTGGAAGATTGATTTTGATTCCGGAGTAGATGGGTGGGTTGTTGAAAGCTTACTTGCAAAGGTGGTAGAGACAACTATCCAAGCTCCAGCTACCCCTACATCTCCTACGCTCACTTGGGTACCAAAGCAATCAAATGGTAACGTTATAAACCTTATGAAAGTCGGATACGTGCTTGACTCAACTGTGCCTTATATACGAGTATGTCGCCGAACTACAGAATCAGTATGGACGTATGTATGTAAAGATGCGACCAACACAAGCAACGGCGTAAATCCTGGCAATTGGGATGACTTTTCTATGTATGCTGATCTCAAGCTTGCTGATAAACTGGCTGCTAATCCAAACGGCGTATATGTTGAATACATAATAAATAGTAAAAATGCTGCAGGAGTACTCTCTGGTGGATATGCGTACCAGAAGGTTTTGGTTAAAGCGGATACAGTAACTACACAACCGCTTACGATCACTACTCCCTCTATACTACCAAATGCAAAAGTGGGTCAGCCTTATTCAGTAGCATTAAATGTTTCTGGCGGTACTAGTTCTGACTATAAATGGACTTATACAGGGGTTGGAGGGTTTCCTGTTCCGGGTCTTGGCGCAAGTCTAACGTATGGTAATCCAAATTATATTACTGGTACACCATTAAAAATTTACAACAACGGTATCGAAGTAACAACTCCGCAAGCCTTTACTTTTAGTTATAATGTAACTTCTGGTTCTCAGTCTGTCTCTAAAACATTCACTTTGACAGTAGATCCAGCAACAAGTACCACTCAACCTACTGTCACTGTCACTTCGCCAAACGGCGGAGAGACTTGGGTAAGGGGAACAATAAAACCTATAACTTGGCAATACACCGGCACGAGCTTTTCTCCAAAAGAGATTAGGATCACTCCAAATGGCCAGTCGTACTACTACACCATAGCCGAAATCAATCAGGATGTTTCTTCGTATAACTGGACAGTAGGGACACGTGAAGGGGGAGTGACCTTGCCTGACGGTTTGTATAAGATAACAGTTTGTGATGCACAGGAGAGATGTGATTCGAGTAATTCTTCATTCACTGTTTCATCTACTGCCGTAGTGCAGAAGTTCTCAGTGAGTGGTCGTATCCTTCAGAGTAACGGCACGCCTGCGGTAGCGAGTGTATCAGTGGGTGGTAAATCAGTAGGCACTGTTACCGGTATTTCTTCTGCTATCGATGGTCGTTATTCGATCACAGACATTCCGGTAAACGCTCCTGGTGTCGTCGTTGATGGCAACAGCATTACTGCAAAAGTTGATATAGAGCTTACTGGTACTAATATAAAAAGCACCTGGTACGTCGGAGTATCAGCTGGCAACAACACTGAGTTCGGTGACTGGAAGATGCCAGCAAGTGGTACTGTCCTCGGCGCCTCGACTTCTTTCATACCTGGATGTTTTTCTGGTGCTTTATACAGTGTGACGACTGGTAAGTCTTGCATGTAACTCAATAAGTTAAATAAAGTTTTTTTGACAAAAACACTCACGATATGAATCGTGAGTGTTTTCTTGCTTTAATTCCGAAAGTTATTACAATTACATGCATGGAAATTTTGGCAAAGATACTCGGCAGTGAAGCGAGGGTAAAAATAATGCGGTTGTTTCTTCTAAACAGGGGCAAGGGATTTAAAAGCAAAGATATTGTTTTGCGAAGTCGTGTCCCATCGAGTGCAGTAGGTAGAGAGCTTCGACTCCTTTCGTCTGTGGACTTTATAAAGAAGCGGTCTTCTGCTTCGGGAGAATGGTACTTCAATTCGAGTTTCAAATATACAAGAGAGTTCGAAGACTTGCTTGTTATGTCCAATACTTTCGATCGTCGGGTTATCGTGAGTCATTTCAAAAAAGCTGGTCGGCTCAAGCTCGTCTTGATTGCCGGGGTCTTCATAAAGAATGAAGATAGTCGTGTCGACCTACTGATCGTCGGTGAAGGCATCAAGCCGCGCGTAG
>CAYGIL010000049.1:0-4737 GCA_964349965.1 uncultured Candidatus Saccharibacteria bacterium
AATTTACACTTGCCATACCTGCACTGATTTCTGAAATTTCTCTCGTGATGTTTGCCTGTCTTGCCTTGTTAAACATGAGAGTCAAGTCGTCTATCATATCTCCGGATGCATCACTAGCATTTTTCATAGCTACCATTCGAGATGACTGCTCTGAAGCATTTGATTCGAGAATCATTTGATAAATCTGCATCTTGGCAAGTTTCTCTCCTAGTGAACCAAGCAATGTATCAAAATCTCCTTCAAATACATAATCTGTCTTTGTTGCACCTGCTTGAATGCCTTTTGTAGTAACCCTTAATTCATCAATTAAATCCCTGAGGTCATTCCTGGAAATCGGGAGTACTTGCTTGATATTTGGTTTCTGAGTAAGAGGAGATATAAAATCAGTGTAGGCCACTAGCACTCTGTCGAATTTTCCTGAGACATACTCCCCGATCACAAGCTTTGATAGTGGTGTTACATCTGAAAGAGAAATATTGTCTGGGAGTTCAAAAAAGCTCGCCACAACGTTCTGCCCA
This sequence comes from uncultured Candidatus Saccharibacteria bacterium, assembly GCA_964349965.1. GTDB lineage: Bacteria > Patescibacteriota > Minisyncoccia > Phycocordibacterales > UBA9973 > UBA9973. The sequence continues at coordinate 519 of CAYGIL010000049.1, forward strand.
ATTCGGCGCATCATCGCATCACCTTTTTTTCCTATTGTGAGGATGTTTAAATTAGTAGTTGTATCCTCACGTTTTATAAAAGAAAGAACTTTTTTCGTCACCTGTGCATTATGGGCACCGCAAAGGCCACGGTTTGAAGTGATTAAGATAATTAAGATATTTTCCTTGCGATCAGCTATATCACGCTCTATAAAAAACGGATGCGTGATGTTTTCGATAGACTCTGCGATAGAAGTCAAAATTTCCCACGAATATTCCGCATAAATGCGGGAAGCCATAGTAGACGCTACCGCCCGCTTCATCTTCGAAGCAGCCACGAGCTCCATCGCCTTGGTTATTTTCTTCGTGTTCTTCACACTCTTTATTCGTCGTTTGATTTCTTTAGTACCTGGCATATATCCCAGACAGAGTTTTAACCTCTGTCTGTAAAACTCTTCTTAAATTCTCCAATTGCCCTTTTTAATTCTTCCTCGCCTTTATCGGTCCACATACTTTTCTCTTTCACTTCTTTGTAGAAAGATTTTGCGCTTGTTTCAGTATAGTCAATGAGGCCAGATTCAAAGTCTTTTATTTTATCAAGCGCAATATCGTCCATAAAGCCTTTTGTAAGTGCGTAGAGGGTGACAATCTGATGCTCAGTTTTTACCGGTGCGTATTGTTTTTGCTTCAAGACTTCTACTGCGCGCTTGCCACGTTCGAGTTGCTTCTTAGTCGCTTCGTCGAGATCCGATCCAAACTGAGCGAAGGCTTCGAGTTCACGAAACTGTGCGAGGTCGAGCTTGAGAGTTCCTGCAACTTTTTTCATCGCCTTAATCTGCGCAGATGAACCGACACGGGAGACAGAGGAGCCGACGTTTACTGCAGGGCGAATACCTTTGTAGAAAAGATCGGTCTCGAGAAAGATCTGTCCATCAGTGATCGAGATCACGTTTGTTGGAATATACGCAGAAATATCTCCTGCCTGAGTTTCAATAATTGGGAATGCAGTGATTGATCCACCGCCGTACTTTTCATTGCGACGACATGCACGCTCCAAAAGTCGTGAGTGCAAATAGAACACGTCACCCGGATACGCTTCGCGACCTGGCGGACGACGAAGAAGAAGAGAGATTTCACGGTATGCGACTGCGTGCTTTGAAAGGTCATCATAAATAATTAGAACATCTTTTCCCTGATCCATAAAGTATTCGGCAATCGACACCCCCGCATACGGAGCAATATATGAAAGTGGCGCAGGCTCAGATGCACCTGCAGAGACTATAACTGTATACGCCATTGCTCCACCCTCCTCGAGTCGAGCCTGAATCTTTCGGAGCTTTGAATCCTTCTGTCCGACAGATACATATACACAAATCATGTTTTCTCCTTTTTGATTTAAAATAGCATCGATCACGAGTGCAGTCTTGCCAGTCTGTCGGTCACCGATTATGAGCTCACGCTGTCCGCGACCAACCGGGATAATCGCGTCGATCACTTTGATACCGGTTGCTACTGGCTGATCAACACTTTGACGAGTCACCACACCGGAAGCCACGCGCTCAATCGGATAAGTCTTTGAAGTTTTGAGAGCACCCTTTCCATCGATAGGTAATCCGATAGCATTCACTGCACGACCGAGAAGCGCCTCACCAACTCCGATCTCTAAAATCTTCCCCGTAGCTTTCACCTCATCACCTTCTTTTATTTTAGAAAAATCATCAAGAATGATTACACCAATCGCATCATCTTCGAGGTTGAGCACCACCCCAATCTCTCCATTTGAAAATGTAACCATTTCTGATGACTTTACATCCCGAAGCCCAGAAACTTTCGCAATACCATCGAAAAGCTCAAGCACACGTCCAACCTTCTCGACTTTGAGCTCGAGAGAAAAATTTTCAATTTCCTTTTTTAAATTTTCTACAATAGTATTGCTGTTCATGCTTATCTTGTTAAATATGCTTGTAATGTATCTATTTTGTGTTTTGTTGATACGTCTATAACTTCATTTTGTACTTCTACTCTAAAACCTCCTAGCAAACTCTCGTTCACACTTTCTTTAAAAACAATATCTCGTGCCCCGTAACGCTTCTGCAAAGATACCCCTAGGCTTGATTTTGTCGCAGAATCAAGCTTTTTTACGGATACGATATGCGCGACTACGCGACCTTCTTCTTTGTTTATTATTTTTTCAAGTTCACCGAGAATCTTTGATGCTTTCGAAAGAAGCCTTTTTCGGTATAAAACGTCCACAGCTCTGTGCATGATGGTAGTGTGTTCGGCACCATGCGTATCCTTAAGAGCAAGGTAAATAACAGTCGCTATAGATTTATAAGAGAGCTTTGTCATCTTTTTCACTCATTAACTTCTTTGTCGCAAGCATTGCTAAATTTACAATTTCTTTCTTTGCTTCTTCAACAATTTTCATTTTTTCTGCTTCGAGAGTTTTCTTGCCTCCCTCCACGAGTGCCGTTACTTGTGCCTTTGCCTCATCAAGCATTTTTACTTTCTTTGCTTCAGCGTCTTTCTTTGCTTCTTGGAATACCGTGTGTGCTTCTGCGCGAGCCTTTGCAATGACTTCCTCATACTCGAGATGAGTACGAGCAAGCATGTCGGCGTTAGACTTTGCATCGGTGATACCCTTTTCTATTCTCTCACTTCGCTCCTTCATTAGCTTCTGAAGTGGCTTTAGCGCAAAGACATACAGAACGATAAATACAACAGCAAAGTTAAATGCCTGTGCAATAATTATCTTCCAATCTATATGAAATATGCCAACAAGAGATTCCATTCGATATGTACGTCAAAACGTAATTAACTAGATAGAAAACGCGATAACAAGTGCGTAAATAGCGATCGCTTCAGCAAATGCACACGCGAGAAGCATCGGCACGAGTATCTTGCCCGCAGCTTCAGGGTTGCGACCGATGGACTCCATGGCTTTTGAACCAATCATGCCGACGGCAAATGCAGGACCAACAGCACCCAAACCAATAGCGATAGCCTTTGCGATAGTGTCTAATTCCATATAAACTAATAATAATTAATAATTTTATGCATGAGCGACTTTTTCATGCACATCTCCATGCTCTTCGTGTTCGTCGTGATCAGTTGCACCGATCGTAAAGTACACCACGAGGAGCATTGAAAAGATAAGCGCCTGTATGACTCCGACCAAGATCTCTAAGAAGAGAAACGGAATCGGAACAACATATGCAAACAAGGCTGCCATCGATGCGAGCAACACCTCTCCGGCAAATACGTTACCAAAGAGACGAAACGCGAGTGAGGCAACCTTTGCAAATTCACCTATAATCTCAATCAAACCTACAAAGAACGTAATGGGAGCAACAACAACAACCATAGGATCCTTTCGTACCTTTGATACGATGCCTCCCAGTGCCTTAAGGTTAACATATTTGTTGAAAGTTTTCCAGAGACCGATCGAAAACACCCCGAAGATATTTGCCCCGAGAACTGCCATCACGGCAAGGGCAATGGTGGTATTTATGTCCGCCGTACCGCCCCGGAGAAACGGGATAAACGCGAGCCCATGCTCCCCTTCCTCAATGAGCCCAAATCCTCCGAGCGGCATTATACCGAGCCAGTTGTTTATCAAAATAAAAAAGAAAGCTGAAATAGCAATCGGGAAAATCTTCATCGAAAGCTCTCTGTTGTTTGTAACTTGGTCACAGAGCGAAAGCGCGCCTTCGATCATTAACTCAAAAATATTTTGAATCTTGCCGGGCACTTCGCGAAGTTTAAAACGAAGAACAAGAGAAATAATTATTATAAGTATGACTACGAACCAACTAGTAAAAAGTGCGTTCGTAACGGTAAAGTTTTGAAAGTGAAAAATCGGTTCTGCGAAAATAGTCGCCTCGTGGGAAACTTCGTTGGTGGTTGTTACTTCTTCTGTTGTTGATCTTTCTGTTGCCATGAATTATTTTTTAATGTTTCTGCGTATTTCTTTACTGCTTTCCAAATATTCCACATCGATACCAAAAATGCTATCCCCGTCATACCGATAAAAATCCAAGGTGTGGTGCCAAATTTCCCGTCGAGATACTTCCCAAGTATCACGGCCATGATGACCGGGCCTGCTATCCAGCCTGAGATCTCTGTAAATACCCCCATGGCAGACACCCATTCTATATTGTTCTTCTTTTTATCCATGGGGTGAGCGTGGATGGAATCGGACCATCGACCTCTGTCTTATCAGGACAGCGTTCTACCACTG
>CAYGIL010000050.1:0-4645 GCA_964349965.1 uncultured Candidatus Saccharibacteria bacterium
TCATTATGCATTATATCTGGAACGCGATCCGAAACAACCTGAAGAAGCGCCTCTTAGTAGTAGACGAAGCCTGGTGGATGATGAAGTCTGAAGATACTGCTTCTTTCCTGTATTCAATAGCAAAAAGGGGACGAAAATACTACTTAGGACTCGCAACGATCACCCAAGATGCGGCAGACTTTATGAAATCCCCGTACGGCGTACCTATCGTTACAAACTCCTCTATTCAGATTCTCTTGAAACAATCACCGACAACTATTGATATATTGCAAAAGACTTTCAACTTAACAGACGAAGAAAAGTACCTATTACTCGAGTCAGGAGTAGGTGAGGGTATATTCTTTGCAGGACTTAAGCACGTCGCTATAAAAATAGTCGCTTCGTATACCGAAGATCAGATCATTACTTCGGACCCTTCTCAAATACTATCCAACAGAAAAGCCAAGGAAGAATACGAAGAAACATTTAAACAGGGTAGGCTTTAGTTTTATTTTGTTATACACCCGGCAGTAGAGCTTGGAAAAAATCTCACTACCGGGTACAATAATAACATGCGGCCGAAATTGGTATCCGTTATCTTTGTGTATCTCCTTTTTGGAGTATTCTTTTTACCTCTTGAGACTCACGCTGTATCAGAAAGCGCTATCATACTCACAGCCACCCCTCCAAACCCAGCCCCAAATGAAGTCGTAACAATTAGTGCAAATAGTTTTGCGACCAACCTAGACGCAGTCAAGATAACTTGGCTGGTAAATGGCAAGAAAACGAGTGAAGGGATCGGTCAAAAGTCAGTTTCATTTACAGCATCTAACGCTGGCGTAGATACAATAGTAAAAGCTACATTCTCTCTACCTGGAGAAACAATAGAAAAACAGATAACAGTACGTCCACTAGTCATGGTGCTCCTATACGAAGCAGTTGATGCTTATGTACCGCCTTTTTATCGAGGCAAGGCCCTACCGACAATAGGAAGCGATATAAAAATAATCGCGCTACCAGAAATAAAGAGTAAGGGCGTTCTTGTAAATCAAAAAAGTGTAATTTATGACTGGAAAAGAAATTATACCAATGAGCCCGGCAGCTCCGGATACGGCAAAAATTCTTTTGTATTCACCAATGATTACCTCGAGGATAGGGATGTGATAGAAGTATCAGCGACAACCACTGACGGACAGAATTCTCTACGCGGAACGATAAGTGCCACCCCTAGTGAACCCCAGATATCGATGTATAGATACGATCAGACCCTTGGAGTCAGGTGGGAAGAAGCTCTCAAAAACGGACACAGGATAACAGGGGATGAAGTGATCATAGCAGAGCCGTACTTCATGTCACCCAAAGAAATACTCACGCCACGCTTGGTTTGGAATTGGTTTATGAATAATACCTTGATAAATACAGTATCAACGTACAATAAAAACGTCTTGCCACTTCGAGTTACGAACGGAGTATCAGGAGTTTCAAATATACGACTTGAAATCGAAAACAAAGACAACCTGGTCGAAACAGCAGAAAAAGAACTAAGAGTACAATTCTAATGAGAAAAATTATTTTATTTATAATTTTAGTAATAACCATCGGGGTTTTTGCTCCCATATTTGGAACATACGCCCAAGAAACTGGAAGTGTTGGCACGCCGAAGGAAGGAGTGACTGGCTCAGGATCATCTGAATATCAATTCCTAGCACCATTACCAGGACCTGACGGACCTATCACTGAATTCGATACAAGTAACAAAGAAAATAACCCTGCGCTCGGGAATTATTTAAATACGATGATAAAGTTGTTTATAGGTCTTTGCGCCGTACTAGCAGTCATAATGATCGTGGCAGGGGGTATCGAATACATGGGTAACGACGTTATCTCACACAAAGCAGACGGCATAGAGAAAATCAAAGGTGCAGTATTTGGGCTTGTTTTAGCTCTAGCTTCGTTCCTAATATTACAGGAAATAAATCCACAACTTTTAAATACAAGTTTTGATATAAAGACAGTAGAATTGACAATTAATCTAAAAGAATTCCAGATCCCAGCATCATACGGTCCTTCGTTAAGCTCTCCAGGTACTAAATTAAAAATAGAAGAAGCGTGCCCATCCGCAAAAGCCGCTGGAGCTGCAACAGGAATAGAACCAGCATTATTACTCTCTGTATTCAAACAAGAAACAGGGTTTGGTGGAAATCAGGGAAGATGTACCTGGAATAAGGGTTCTAATATGACTGAAAGACATGGTGCTTCACGACTAGCAGCCCTAAAGAAGATTGCCAGCCAATTTAATAAGAATATTGATGACATACCTGTGTCATGTGACCCTACTGGTCCGGGGGACAGTTATACTGGAGGAGCAATAGGACCTATGCAATTTATGCCAGATTCGTGGCTACACTACACACAGCGAGGCAAAGACGCAAATCTAATACCATCGAGCGCAACACCAAATCCGTGGGACGTAAAAGACGTTATGTTAGTAGCGGCAGTACATCTCAAATACACAGGAGTAAAAGGATACCATGGAGATTGCTCAAATAATTACTGCGCTAGTGTAGAAAGCAGATTAGCAGAATATAGAAAACTGTGTCCCGCCCAATAAAACAACTATGTCGCGAAGAAATTTTATCCTTTTAGTAATAGTTCTCTCACTTATAACCGCGGGGCTTTTAGGGTTTTTGTATATCAAATCAAAAGAACCGGGCAGTGAATCAGGTCCAGGCACCAACTTTATCGCAAAATTCAATCCGTTTAAAAGTAACGTAACCCCAACCCCGGATGACGAAAATCCACAAACAGAAATCCCAACAGAAGACCCAGAAATTCCCGGCGAAACGGCTCCCGAAAAATTTAGGAAAATATCCACCATGCCGGTAGCTGGCTTTGGTTTGTTTAAAAAAGAAAGATTCAAAGAAGTAGCTGTACCAGTCACGACGACTCCAGTAGGGGAAGCCACGACAGGAGAGACAAAACCGGACGACAAGAAACCTGTGATAAAAGCAACGCCGCCCCCGATCGAACTCGCAATCGCGATACGTTACGCTGAACGCGCAACGGGAAGCATATATCAAACTTTTATCGATACAGTAGAAGAAAGGAAATTCTCAGCCACCACATTTCCAAAGGTATATGATGCATATTTTGGAAACGCCGGTCAGTCAGTCATAATGCGTCATCTAAAAAAAGATGATAGTACTATAGAAACATTCGTGGGAACACTCGCCAAAGAAAAACTCGGTGAAGACAGCACAGAGAGCAACACAACCAAGGGATCATTTACCGTAGAAAATATAAAAGATATAAACATATCTCCCGATGGCACTAAGATATTTTACCTAACTGAGGGAGGTAGTGGGGTAATAGGTACTATTATGAATATCTCGGACAGTAAGAAAACTCAAATTTTTGATTCGTCATTTACCGAATGGTTATCTTGGTGGCCAAACAAAAAGATCATAACCTTGACCACCAAACCCTCAGGAAGTGTACTTGGATATATGTACACCCTTGATACAGAAAAGAAAACCTTCACTAGGATGCTAGGTGGCATAGGAGGACTCACCACCCTCATGAGTCCTGATACAAAGGAAGTACTATATAGCAATAACTCTCTAGTATTGTCTGTATACCACCCGACCACACAACAATCCGTACCACTTGGAGTTAGAACTTCTCCGGAAAAATGCGTATGGAGTAACACAAGCGAGATTGTGTATTGCTCTGTCCCAGGCGACATCCCTCCAGGCGTATACCCAGATGACTGGTATAAAGGTGAAGTTTCGTTTACTGACCAAATATGGAAAATAAACGTACGTGACGGAAATGCTAAGATTATTTTCGATCCTTTTACAACTCTAGGCGAGAGTATTGATGGTGTAAAATTAGCTCTTGATACAAACGAAGACTATCTCTTCCTCATAAATAAAAAAGACTCCTTTTTATGGGAGCTTGATATGAGACCGTAGAAAGTATCTATATACTTCCAATATATTTTATAACCACTCGTCGAGTATTACCGGAACCAATAGATTCGGTTTGTAAATCTGCAGCATTAGATAAAAATTCATGCACAATACGACGCTCGAAAGGTGACATGGGATCAACCTCAACACTCGACTTGAAATATCTCGCACGTTCACCCATCATGTGCGCTACAGCCTGAACGCTTTCCACTCGCTTACGCTGGAAATCATTTATATCAATCAAAATATTATTCTTTGCCGGCCGACCAAGCTCGGTTTCCGGATTCCTAGGCTCTATCATTCTACGCACGAGGTGATTGAGCGCAGAAAGCGCTTCGCCATCACGATCAACAAAGAATCTTGGCTCAGAAACCTGAACTGAAAACCAAGTATTGCCACTCGAGTCTTCGGTCACAAGAATCTCTCTAGTTTCTACTGTTGTTTTATTGACTAATTCTTGTATTAACTTTTTGATTTCCTCTTTATCCATATCAAGTATTTATACAGTTACTGATTTTACTGGATGCTTTTTGTTTACATATATTTGCTGAGCCACTGCAAACAAGTTACTGGTGATCCAGTAAAGTGCAACCGCACCTGAGATAGTGTATGCGATAAACGCCACAAGGAAAGGAAATACGTATTTCATCTGCAAATGCATACTTTTACCAAAACTTTCAGCAAAGGATCCCGGA
>CAYGIL010000051.1:0-4509 GCA_964349965.1 uncultured Candidatus Saccharibacteria bacterium
CTTTTAATTTCATACCTTTTATAAAATATTTGTGTTAAAATATTGTGATGGCGAGGAATCAAAAGAAGAAAAAAATTGCAAAGGAAAAAGAACAAACTACGGGATTGAAAAGTCACACCAAACACGGAATAATGGCGGTGATCTTTTTTGTATTGGCGTTGTTCTTGCTGATGTCTATGATTGGGATTACAGGAGTTGCCGGAAAATCAATCTATGAAAAATTCTATTACTTGCTCGGTGTCGGATATGTATTGCTTCCAATACTACTCATACTACTCGGGGTATCCTCATACAAATCTGAAGTGCCACAGGTCGGCTGGATGCGAGGAGTAAGTGCAAGTTTATTTTTACTTGCTGGGCTCGGGATGATAGACATAGCATCGAAGACACACGCTGGAGGTCTGCTTGGAGAAGTACTCGCAACACCACTCGTATCGCTTTTCGATGTATATGCGAGCATAATTTTCCTTGGCGCTGTTGTTATCATCTCGCTTATAGTAATTTTTGATACCAAGCCTAACTTCACATTCATATTTGAAAAACTAGGCCTTATAAAAAAGGAGGGAGAGGAGGGGTCCGAAGATGAAGTATCCGAAGATGTCGAAGACAGTGAGGAAGAAGAGAAAGAAACTCCAACACCTAAAGTCCAGCCAACATTCGTAGCACAGCAAAAAAGAGACCCTGAAGAGGAAGATGAAATGCCTATAAAAAAGAGGCGGAATACGAATTCCACATACGTTCCACCACCGATCAACCTCCTCGAAGAAGACAGCGGAAAACCAAACACCGGCGACATCAAAGCGAATGCGAACATCATCAAACGCACACTAGCAAACTTTGGAATCGAAGTTGAAATGGATGAGATCACTGTCGGACCGACGGTCACACGCTACGCACTAAAACCCGCAGAAGGCGTAAAATTATCCCGCATCCTTGGCCTCCAAAACGACCTCTCACTCGCCCTAGCTGCGCACCCGATACGTATCGAAGCACCTATACCAGGCAAGTCACTCGTTGGGATCGAAATTCCGAATAAATCCAAATCAATCGTTGGTCTCGCGACCCTACTTTCTAGCGATAAATTCCAAGGATCACAGAAACCCCTCACGATCGCTCTCGGTAGGAATATCGGAGGTAAACCGATCTTTGGTAACCTAGCAAAAATGCCTCATGCACTCGTAGCAGGAACAACTGGATCTGGAAAATCCGTAACCATACACTCGATCGTTACTTCCCTTCTATACAGAAATGGACCCGATGATCTTAAATTTATCCTCATCGACCCAAAGCGCGTAGAACTTACCCTCTACAACAATATCCCTCACCTACTAACTCCAGTTATTACTGATGCAAAGAAAACGATTCTAGCCCTCAAGTGGGCAGCAAAAGAAATGAATCGACGTTACGACATACTTGAAAGCGAATCAGTCCGAGACGTAGAGTCATATCACAACAATATATTAGGCGCAAATGGAAAAACTCCTGAAGGAGAACTTAGGGATCGCATGCCATACATCGTTATCATTATCGATGAGCTCGCTGATATCATGAGTACGTATCCCCGAGAACTCGAGGCATCGATCGTGCGACTCGCTCAAATGTCTCGAGCAGTTGGTATACACCTAATACTCTCAACCCAACGTCCTGAAGTAAACGTTATTACAGGGCTCATCAAAGCAAACATTCCAGCCCGAGTAGCACTCAAGGTTTCATCACAAATAGACTCCCGTACCATCCTCGACGCAGGTGGCGCAGAGAAGCTCCTCGGCGCAGGTGACATGTTGTATTCATCTGGCGAAGCTCAGCCTGAACGCCTGCAGTCTGCATTTATATCTGAAGCAGAGGTAAAGAAAGTTGTAAAATACCTGGGAGATGCATACAAAGACGAAATACAAGCCGACATTTCCCTCACCCCAGGTAATGTGTCAACCGATAAGGGCATTTTCGAAAGTACCTTAGACGAATCTGACGGAGATGAAGATGAGATGTATGAAGAAGCACGGGCATGCGTGATCGAAGCAGGACGTGCATCAACTTCATACCTACAACGCAAGCTTAAAGTCGGATACGCCCGTGCTGCGAGACTCATGGACACCCTCGAAGAACGCGGAGTTATCGGACCCGGAGACGGCGCAAAGCCACGTGAAGTACTCGAAAAAGTGACACACGATGAAACAGGCGGAAATGTAATATAAGGGTTAGATGAATCAGAATACAAAAAAAATAACAATAGGCAGCCTCTCGGTATTTTTCCTTATCATTATCTTCTATGCCCTATTTGTAGCTCGAAGCCTTATCTTTGGCGTAGAAATAAGAAACGTAAGCATCACAAATGGTGAAACGGTCAAAGAGAGCGCTTTACGGGTTACTGGCAATGCAAAACATGCGATAAATTTAACCTTGAATGGACGGGAAATATCCATAGATCAAGAAGGAAACTTTGATGAAACAGTTACCTTACTTTTAGGGTATAATGTAATACAGATAAAGGCAGAAGATAAGTTCGGCCTGACCGATATGAAAAATTACCAACTAATGCACACAGGCACGTAAATAATATGAAAAAAGAAAAAAAGACAGTGGCCACAGATGAAGGTACGATTTTAGAAGATACGCTAAAGGCACTTCAAACAAAATTTGGTGAAGGTTCGATAATGAAGTTTGGTGATACACCAAAAGTGGACATAAATGTAATACCTACCGGATCAATAGGTCTCGACATGGCGCTCGGTGTCGGTGGTATACCGCGCGGAAGAATCATCGAAATATTCGGACCGGAATCATCCGGTAAGACTACCCTCTCCCTACACATCGTTGCTGAAGCTCAAAAACTCGGCGGAGTATGTGCATACATCGATGCAGAGCATGCAATGGATCCTGAGTATACCAAAAAGCTTGGGGTTAATATAAACAACCTCCTAATATCACAGCCTGACAACGGCGAGCAAGCACTCGAAATCGTAGAGAGTCTTGTCCGCACTGGAAAGATCGACGTCATCGTCGTCGACTCAGTTGCGGCTCTTACTCCAAAAGATGAAATTGAGGGAGATATGGGAGCATACCACGTCGGCAAACAGGCACGACTCATGAGCCAGGCACTCAGGAAGCTCACTGCGATAGTTGCACGCTCTAAGACATGCGTAATCTTTATAAACCAGATCAGAATGCAAATAGGAGTCATGTTCGGTAACCCTGAGACTACTCCAGGCGGTAAGGCACTCAAATTCTATACTTCGATCCGTCTCGATATCAGAAAAATTGCGCAGATAAAAAAAGGTGAAGACATTGTAGGCAGTCGCACCCGAGTAAAAGTAGTGAAGAATAAAGTAGCGGCTCCCTTTAAACAAACAGAATTCGATATCATCTACAATGAAGGAATCTCGAAAGAAGGAGAAATAATGGCACTCGGAGAAAAATTTAAAATTATAGAAAAAACTGGCAATTCTTATTTCTACAAACCTGAAGGTGAGAAAGAAGAAAAAATAAAACTCGGCGTAGGCTACGACGCAACTCGTAAATTCCTAAAGGAAGATAAGAAAGTGTCTGGGCAAATCTTGAAAGAAATTAAAAAGAAATTTGCTGAAGAAGCATAACTTGTCAACCTGGCAGGTTGACAAGTTTGCAAAACAAGCTTATTTTTGTTAGCATATCCCCTATGGCACAGTTACAATACAACGACATACGCGAAAAGAAAATAATCATTTACGATGGTGAACCGGCAGAAGTGGTGGAAAGTCATGTCGCTCGCACACAGCAAAGAAAGCCGCAAAACCAGGTGAAACTTAAAAGTCTCATCTCTGGAAAAACTATTGCAGCAACTTTTCATGTATCTGAGACTACCGAAGAAGCAGACATAGAGAAGCAAGAAATAAAGTTCCTATATGCCAACCGCGGTGAATACTGGTTCTCAGCTATTGATGATCCGAAAAACAGGTTCAAACTCGAGGAAAACCTTATTGGAAATACTGCGAAGTTTATGAAGCAAAACGGTACAGTCACTGCCCTTGTATGGGACGATGATGGTGAAGAAAAAATAATCAAAATAACACTCCCAATCAAAATGGAATTTCTAGTTAAAGAAGCTCCCCCTGCAGTCCGAGGAGATACTTCAAAAGGCGGCATGAAGGTCATCACACTCGAAAACGGGACGACACTTAATGCCCCGATGTTCATAACCGAAGGTGATACAATCCGGCTCAATACAGAAACAGGAGAATACGTAGAACGAGTATAGAAATTAAAAAACCCCGACAATCTCGGGGTTTTTTAATTTACGTTTATTTATTTAGCAACAAAAGGAAGGAGTCCGAGAAAACGAGCGTGCTTCACTGCTTTTGCAAGAGCGCGCTGATTCTTGAGCGTCGTACCAGTACGCTTGTGACTCACTATCTTGCCATTTGGATTAAGAAATCTCTTTAGGATATCTATATCCTTATAATCTATATATTTGATATTATTTGCTGAAAAGTAATCTTGTTTCATATTGTGTTTAATTAAAATGGTATATCC
>CAYGIL010000052.1:0-4457 GCA_964349965.1 uncultured Candidatus Saccharibacteria bacterium
CTGTATAGTACGCTAAATATTGTTCTCACGTTCTCGAATATTCTGCAAAAACATACGGAATACTCCTTATCCTAAATACTAGTTATCAATCGCACTAAATATGCGCACTCTTTTTGTTACATTTGCTGTCTGGAATCTATGCATAGTTGCTTTGTCTGTACCTATACAACTTGCTCGGGCAGAAGAAACATACACCCTAGGAACAGTCATGACGACTGCGACCTTTCGTTTTAATAACGAGAATTGGTTTACTGTTCCCCACCCAAAGATTGCATCATTCACCGTTCAGGAAGATAGGAGTGCGTACGGAATGACAGAGACGGGTATTCCTTTCACGCAGTACAATATTCCGAACGACATAGGTGTTCGCATTCAACGGTTCGAGATTCAAGATCATTACCACTACATTGTTGCAGGCGAGATAGCATACACGTTTGAGGAACTCTCGGTACAACTTGCACGAGCATATGGAGAACAGGCGCGTAATTCTCCGGTGTAGCGGGCACAAAAAATCGCGGACGCATCCGCGATTTTTTGTGCCTACAGCTACCCTTTTTGCTCCTTTAGATAGTTGAGCATCGTATCCGCATCACTCACCTCAAACGGATCTACCGGACAATCATTACTAAAGCCCGGCTCAATAAATACTTTCTTGATTTCTCCGTTATCTACAAACATACTGTACCGCCAAGATCGCTTCCCAAATCCCAAATCATCTTTTGTGACGAGCATACCAATTTTTTCAGTAAATGCCCCTGAGCCATCTGGAAGCAGTTTCACTTTTGAAATTCCCTGCGCCTTCCCCCACTGGTACATTACATATGCATCGTTCACACTGAGACAAATCACTTCGTCAATACCGAGTTGCTTAAACTCATCATACTTATTTTCGTATCCAGGAAGATGTGTCGATGAACACGTCGGCGTAAACGCCCCAGGGAGTGAGAACAGAACAATTTTTTTACCTTTAAAAATTTCGTCCGTAGATACGTCCTGCCAACGAAATGGATTTTCACCTCCAACACTCTCATCTCGAACACGCGTCTTAAAGGTAACTTGTGGAACTTGTTTTACAAATTGATCTTCTGTCATGTTAATTTTTTTATGAGCATATCATTCAGAATGACTACGCTCCGTAATCTTGTAATCTCCAGAGACAGTATTGTAACCAATTTTCAGAAGTGCACAACGTGTACACAACTTTTAATTTTTAATCTTAAGAAAAAAATTCATGCTCTGCCACTTGCCCATGGAGCATGGCTTGTGGTATATAGATGACTGGTTCACAAACAAAGGGGTGGCAGTAATGATTGATCCAATCGTATCGCTCTTCATGGAAAGACATGTGAGAGTTTTGTATATACTCTCAGAAAATCAAGATACACTTCCTCTAGAATCTGACGACTTCTTTCTGATGATTCAGAGGACAGTGCTCCGTATGTATGGGGAAATGTACCCTGTTACTTTGATAGATGTTCTTTACAATGACCTCTCCAAATGGGGTCTGGTCGGTAATCTAAAGAATCCTATATTAAAAGACGTGCTGACCAACAAAGGTCATCGAGTACTTGAGGTTGTTAAAGAAAATCGACAATTTCGTATAGCTATCAAACCCATTTCGCGAAGAGTGCTCCATCTTGTGTCTGACTATGGAGTCTATGTATAAGTATGCAGTGAGCGCGTGCGCACGTTGCTCACTACACCTGCTTGAGAGATATCTAGTTCCTGCATGTGATATTACACGGCGCACCTCTGGTGCGCCGTTATTTTACAACTGGATTTATGGTATTATCGAAGCGCACTTTAAACAACAGTGCCAGATCGTCTAAAGGTGGCCAGAAATTAAGGAATGCAATGACTATAATTTCTGAGCCCGTCCTTTTTTCTTCCACAAAGAAGAAAAAAGGACGCCGAGCGTTAGTCCTGAGTATCGAGGGTATGATTGTATGGGATACAATCATAGGGCGTTGGCAGATATTTTGTATAAAATATCGACTGACAAACGAACGAGAAAATGGGTAACGATAGTTTTCTTTTTTCGAGTGAGTGCAGACAGAAAGCTTTTGCTTACAACGTGTACTGATCATGTAATGATCGAATCCAAGGAGTCGAACAGCACAATCATAAAAATTAATATTTGGGGTATCGTCTAATGGTAGGACATCAGGTTTTGGTCCTGAGTATCGAGGTTCGAATCCTTGTACCCCAGCAAACTTGAGCTAGCACGAGATGCTTAGAAATAAGCTCCAAAGCTAGCAAGAGATCTATACAGTTAAGGAAGAAGCCGCAGGCTAAACCAGACAAAAATACTCTCAGAAATGAGAGTATTTTTGTTGTTTTATACTACAACAGGATATGCTACAATATTCCAATGTCTGATGATGTGAAAAAACTTGGAGAAAATCTCAAACGGATTAGGATCAAGAAAAATATCACTCAGGTTGAGATTGCTAAAACATTAGGAGTTGACCGTTCTTTTGTTAGTAACATAGAGAATGCAAAAACAAATCCAACTCTTGCGACTATTACTAGCCTAGCTAAAGCATTAGGTGTTTCGACTAACGAATTACTGAAATAAATGTATGAGTCAAATTGTTTATATTTTGAAAAACGAATCAATGCCTGAGTATATTAAAATCGGATTTACTCACGGTGATGTTAAGGAAAGACTTAAGCAATTAGATCGAACTGGAACACCTTTGCCTTTTGAAGTGTATTACGCCGCAACGGTAGAAAATGCTGAGAAGGAAGAAAAGTGGCTACATTCAGTTTTTGCAGATCGCAGAGCACGTGAAAGTCGTGAGTTTTTTAAGATGAACCCAGAATATGCGACTCTTGCTTTGAAAAGAGTCGAAATTCAAGAAGAAAAAATTGATAGTGGTTTAACCAAAGAACAAGAGAAAGAAGTCGATGAAGTTAAAGAAAGACGAGCACGATTTCATTTTACACAGTATGGTATTCCTGTTGGTTCAAAACTTACTTTTACAAGAGATTCAAATATAGTGGCAGAGGTCGTAGAAGATGACAAAATAAAGATAGGAGACAAAGTAAGTAGTTTGTCTACTTTTGCTATGGAGTTATTAGGATATCAAAGACGACCACAGGGTACACTCTATTTTGAGTTTGAAGACGAGATATTAGATGACAGACGAAGAAGGATAGATGATGAACAATAATTTATGAGCAACAAGCCAACAAATTTGAATACAACCAAAGAACAAGAGCGTTCAGAATTACATCGTGCTATTTGGCAGATTGCCAATGACTTACGAGGAAGCGTTGATGGATGGGATTTTAAACAGTATGTATTGGGAATGCTGTTCTATCGTTTCATTAGTGAAAACCTAACCAACTACATCAATGCTGATGAACGTCGAGCTGGTAAGAAAGATTTTGATTATGCCTCACTTTCTAATAAAGAAGCCGAATTTGGTAGAGCTGATACGGTAAAAGAAAAAGGATTCTATATTTTACCAAGTGAGCTTTTTATAAATGTCTGTAAAAAAGCACGTAACGATTCAAACCTCAATGAAACACTCGTTAATACTTTCCGAGATATTGAAAGTTCTGCAAAAGGTGCGAATAGTGAAGATGATCTGAAAGGTTTGTTTGCTGATCTCGATGTTAACTCTAATAAGTTAGGTAATACAGTAGAACAACGTAATCAAAAACTTACGAAAATTATTGAAGCAATTGGTGACCTTCGTCTGGGTAATTACTCAGACAATACTATAGACGCCTTCGGTGATGCGTATGAGTTTTTGATGACCATGTACGCTTCAAACGCTGGTAAGTCTGGAGGAGAATTTTACACACCACAAGAAGTTAGTGAACTTCTTGCTGAGATAACCACAGTAGGAAAGAAAGAGGTAAACAAAGTATATGACCCTGCATGTGGATCTGGTTCTCTTCTCCTCAAATTTGCAAAAGTACTCGGTAAAGAAAACGTGCGACAAGGTTTCTATGGGCAAGAAATTAACCTCACTACATACAACCTGTGTCGTATCAACATGTTTTTGCACGATGTTAACTACAATAATTTTGATATTGCTCATGGCAATACGTTGACCGATCCAAAACACTGGGACGATGAACCTTTTGATGCAATAGTTTCCAATCCTCCATATTCCATTAAATGGGATGGTGATGCAAATCCACTTCTCATCAATGATCCTCGTTTCTCACCAGCGGGGGTACTTGCACCAAAGAGTTATGCTGACCTCGCTTTTACCATGCATATGCTCGCATGGCTTTCTACGAGTGGCACAGCGGCTATCGTTGAATTTCCTGGAGTGCTTTATCGGGGACACTCTGAACGGAAAATCCGCAAGTATCTAATAGATAACAATTACATTGATGCAGTTATTCAACTGCCACCCGACCTATTCTTTGGTACCACTATTGCCACTTGTATCATTGTTCTCAAAAAGAGTAAGAAAGATAATAAGACTTTATTT
>CAYGIL010000053.1:0-4421 GCA_964349965.1 uncultured Candidatus Saccharibacteria bacterium
CCTTCTTCAAATGACACAGAGGGATGCCATCCGAGCTCATTTGTAATTTTTGAATGATCCATCGCGTAGCGCATATCATGCCCTTTGCGATCCTCTACAAAACTTTTTAAGCTTTTTGGTTTACCGAGGAGGTCAAGTATAGTATCAGCGATCTCTATGCCGTTTTTTTCCGAATCACCCCCGATGCAGTAAGTCTCACCGACTTTGCCTTTGTGTATGATGAGATCAATCGCTTTGCAATGATCGGTGACGTAGAGATAATCCCGAACTGCAGAGCCTTTGCCGTATATAGGTAGCGGCTTGTCTTCCAAAGCATTTTTGATAAATAGAGGAATGATTTTCTCAGGAAATTGAAGTGGTCCGTAGTTGTTTGTGCAGTTTGAGATCGTAGCAGGAAAATTATAAGTTTCGATAAAAGCTCTTACGAGATGATCTGATCCAGCTTTGGATGCTGCATATGGTGAACGCGGGTCATAGGGCGTTTTTTCTGTGAATTTCTCTTCTAAATTTTGAAGTGTAAGCGTACCGAATACTTCATCAGTAGAAATATGGTGAAATCTTTTGATGTCAAGTTCTTTGGCAGCTTGCAATAAGATTCCAGTGCCGAGTACGTTTGTTTTTATAAAATCTTCTGGATGGTCTATAGATCTATCTACGTGTGATTCTGCCGCAAAATGCACAACTAAATCACATCCCGTCATCGTACTTTTTACAATAGATACATCACATATATCACCTTGGATAAATTTGTATTTCGGATTATTCTCTACACTTTTTAGATTGTTAAGGTTGCCAGCATAGGTGAGCTTGTCTAAATTTACGATTTCATACTCGGGATACTTTTCCATTATATATAAAATGAAATTTGATCCTATGAAACCTGCTCCACCTGTGACTAAGATCTTCATGGTAACTTTTTAGAAGTTAATATCTTGGTCTTTTAAAAAAGGCGCATTTGCGTCTCGCTCGATAAGGATCGGATTAGGGTGGCCCCAGTCTATTCCTATTTCCGGATCATCGAATCGTAAAAATCCCTCAGCTTCCTTGTTGTAATGATTGTCTACTTTGTAATAGAACTCGGTATCATCTGTGAGTGAGAGGAATCCGTGTGCAAATCCGCGCGGTATAAAGAGTCGCTTTTTATTTTCTTCTGTTAGTTCTACAGCTATCCATTTTTTGTACGTTGGTGAGTCTTTCCGCAGATCTACGGCTACATCGAGTACGGCGCCTCGGATACATGCAACGAGTTTTGCTTGAGAGTGTGGGTGATGCTGGAAATGCAGTCCTCGGAGCGTCCCTCTTTGTTTTGTATAAGAATGATTATCCTGGATAAAATCGACGTGTATACCAGCTCCTTGTAATTTTTTCTTGTTGTAAGGCTCAGTAAGCCAGCCACGGTCGTCCTCAAAGACTTCGGGTTCTATTATGAGCACTCCGTTTATGTGTACAGGTATTATCTTCATACAACTTTTATTTTAATTAGATGTGTATCGCTCTTATGCTGTTCTTTTGCTACCCTCGTGAGGTGTTGACCGTATGTTGATTTGCCATATTTATGAGCCATTTTGATAAGGTGATCTCGAGTTATCCAGTTATTTCTATAAGCGATTTCTTCTAGAGCTGCTATCTTTGTATTTTGTCTCTTTTCTATTGTTTTTACAAAGTCATTTGCATCCATTAGTGAAGTAACCGTGCCTGTATCAAACCAAGCAAATCCACGACCAAAGAGCTTCACATCCAAGCTCTTTGCTTTTAAATATAATTTATTTACGTCTGTTATTTCGAGTTCACCCCTTTCGCTTGGCTTGATCTTTTTGGCAAAGTTTATGACTTTGTTGTCGTAAAAATATAGACCAGTTACAGCATAGTTTGATTTTGGTTTTTGAGGTTTTTCCTCCATAGAGGTAACTTTGCCGTTTTCATCAAACCCAACAACGCCAAACCTCTCTGGATCGTTTACATAATATCCAAATATCGTTGCGCCTTTTGTTTTCTTGATCGCCTGTTTTAGGACTAAGCTTATGCCGTTTCCGTAAAAGATGTTGTCACCGAGAATCATAGCTACGTTGTTCTCCCCGATGAATTTTTCACCAATAATGAAAGCTTCTGCTAAGCCTCCAGGTTTCAACTGTTCCTCATAGCTTAATTTTAATCCAAAATCTTTGCCGTCATCTAAAAGTTTTTTGAAGTTTGGTACATCTTGAGGAGTAGATATGATTAAAATTTCTCTAATACCAGCAAGCATGAGGATAGATAAGGGATAGAAAATCATAGGCTTATCGTAAATAGGTAATAGGTGTTTATTGGTCGCCATTGTTAAAGGATACAGCCTAGTGCCGCTCCCACCCGCTAGTATTATGCCTTTTGTTTTTTTGCTTTTTGAGGGCATGATTATAGCCTTTGTTATACCATAAATTTGTGCATAAAGTCCATTTTCTTTTGAGGACTTATTTTTTCAGTTTATTCCATCCTGTGATTGCAAAAGCAATGATAGATCTATGATGCTCTATAAGTGGCTTTGGTAGGGCATCAACAGAGAAAAATTGTCCTTTGCCTGGTTCTTCTCTAATTTCTGAAATGAAGACGAGAGCATTCTCGGCTCCTCGTATATGTCTATGCAAAATTGTTCCTACAAATTCAGGACTAGTACTGAAAGAGGTTTTTATTTCTTGCTCTATACGCTCGAAAGCACTTTGATAGTTACCTACTGTATCATGTTTTTCTGGTGCGTCACTTGCTCGCAGCATGCTCCCCGGGGAATGCCAATTGCTGCCAAATATATCACTCGATTCGCGCTTGGTGAGGAGGACTTCCAATTTCCCATTGTTTTTGCGCAGAGTCACTATCTCGATCGCAGTAAAAACAAATTTTGAAGCGAGAGTATTGTAAAGATCTCCGGTTACTGTACCAGTTAGTTTTTTTGTTAGTTCAATAAACTGTTTTTCTTCCTCTGTGGTTAGTCCTTAGCTTGGCATGTCTCGGTCATTATAATTTAATTAAACTACAAAGAAAAGACTCACTATAGCTAATGCTTGTAAAATTTAAAAAGCGCGAACAGGGATGCCCCCATTCACGCTTTGCTTTGGCGTGATCATTTATGACCACGCCTTTTTGCGCGTTCCTCGCGCAGCACTCTCTGTTCCAGAGCCGATACCTGGCTCTGGTTTTTTTGCAGCCGGCGGTGAAGCCGGCTGCTCGGACTGCAGTATAATATCGACCGCACGATAAGTGCGGCCAATATGCTAACCGCTGTTGTTCCAGTTGTCACCAACAGCTGGAACAACAAAGTGCCCGCCAGTGCATCGGCCATTTTTTGTTCTAGGTCCATTTTTCTTCCTTTGCCACCTATAATAAAGGTGGCGGTTTCAAGGTTCATGAAGGTGGGTCAACGGGTAGAAATCCCACCCACTTTCATCTACATTCCATTATAGCACATTTTGATCAAAAAGTCAATGACGTGTGTAGCGTGGGTATTTGTTATCATAAAGCTATGAATAACGAAGAATCGAAAGGAGATTTGAAAAATTTAATAATTTATACGGGTGTGTATTATACAAAAAGTCCTGTATATGATGCGCGTTCGAAAATCTGGTTTAAAACTTTTGATAACGCGCAAAAGTTAGGAATAAAAGTTGTGGTTAGAAATGACGGCGGATTGCCACCGGAGATGCTCGATCGTATCAAGGCGTATGAAAATATAACTATTGTAGAAAAGACAGCGCCAAATACTTTGGGTGGAGGCAGGCGAGAAGCTCTGCAAAAGTGTATAGAAATTGCAAATAAAGAGGGAATTGAAAAACCAGTATTCTTGTGGACTGAACCGGAAAAGGATGATTTGATAACAGAAAAAAACTTATCTCCACTCGTTGCAGAAATCAATGCGGGATCCAATGTGATTGTCCCAGAAAGAGGAGAAAAGGCGTGGAATGAGCTGCCAAGGCAACAGCGCTTCCTAGAACAGAGGGCAGAAAAGAGAGTTCAGCAAAATATAATGAAATCTGACGAGAGGTTGGACCTATGGTTTGGTCCTAAAGTTTTGGATTTGGCCGGTGCTGATTATTTTCTCCGATATAATTCTACCAAAGACAAGATCGACTTATGGGATTCTTTGATGGTTCCCGTACTCGAAGCAAAAAAGGATGGACTCGAGGTCAAAAGCGTAACTTTGGATTTTTCTTATGATGAGAGTCAAACAAAGGAGGGTGACGAAGCAAAGCAAGAGGGAATGGAACTCAAAAGGTTAGAACAGTATTCTCAAATATTAAAAGAATTAGGCGATGCAAAGTGGCAAGAATTTTTTGAAAGCTCTAAGCAGGAACTTGATAAAATAAAAGAATTAAATAAAGAAAATCCAGAGAATAAAGCCGAGTTACTAAAAGAGGCAAAGACTTCACTCATAAAAAATTTCTTTAAATTTAGAT
>CAYGIL010000054.1:0-4192 GCA_964349965.1 uncultured Candidatus Saccharibacteria bacterium
TGAATTTTAAAGGATGCGTTCTTGAGGTCTTTCTGTACTTCTGGATCGTCAAAGTTGTGACCCATGAAGCGCTTGATACCGTAGACAGTATTTTCCGGATTGGTGACTGCCTGACGCTTTGCGAGGAGGCCCACGAGTCGATCGCCGTTCTTTGCGATAGATACGATCGACGGAGTTGTACGGTTTCCTTCGATATTTTCAATAATTTTGGGTGCACCGCCCTCTATCACTGCGATCGCAGAATTCGTTGTACCCAAGTCTATACCTATGATTTTTGACATATATTTTATAAGGTTAAATTTCTAATTAACATTTAATTCGCGACCACTAAAAACTTGTATAAAGTTAGTATATATGATACACTACAAGAATGTCAAGCTATTCCAAGAAAATTCTCAAAAAACTCGGCGAAAAACCGGTAATTTCAGTGGAAGAATTCAAAGATGAGGACGCAAAAACCTCTTATGCCCTCGCCCGGGCACTCAAAAACCTCGTTGAAAGCGGCTACGCAGAGATCCACAAATCACAAAGGGAAAATCAGACGAAAAATTATGTTAAACTCACCCCTTCTGGAAAAACAAAATTAAATACTCTTTCGCTCGAGAGTGAAGACATGCTCGTTCCCCAAACTTGGGACGGATTCTGGCGCATTATCCTCCTTGATCTTCCGGAAGATCGAAAAAGCGAGCGTGAATCTCTACGCTACTTGCTCAAAAAGGCCGGTTTCGTCTGCCTCAAAAATTCTGCTTGGATCTCCCCGTACCCGTATGAGCACCTTTTTACGAATATCAAAAGAGACCTCGGCCTCACGACAGAGATGATGATCATCGTCACCCAATTCATCGACGAAGAAACTAAAAAATTTCTCTTTGAAGCGTTTGGGAAATAAATATGTCAAAGAGACTCTTTGACACTAGCTGGAGCTATCTGCTGACGGGCCGTAGATAGACGGCACTTTGCCGCCCATTGGACGTAGGTGGGTTGAGAGCTGGCCACGGTGATGAATGAGGTCGAGGAGGAATTCAAAGGCGATCTTGCCTTTCGTATCCTCCCAGGCCATCTTCTCCCCCATGAACATTTGGGCCTTCACTCCCCACTCCTTTTGATTCATTTTCTTTGCGAGTGCTATCGTCGCCTTCATTTGTTTCATAAATTCTTTACGAACTTCTTCGCCAGTCTTCCACTTCGGTGCTGGCCAGGACATAAAGTCCAGCTTACCTTTCTTTAAAATAACTGGAAACATACCTGCCTCTGAGGCAAAAATGAGCATGAGGTCGGTCGTGCTTCGCGACTTCTCGTCGTGCTTGTATCCATGCTTGCTCTTTGGTACTTCCTCGATCGCGCGGAATACTCGATCGAATCGAGGCAATTCCCCTGTTAAAATATCTATAAAAAGTTCTCTGTCAGTCATAATGTTGCTTTAAGCTATTTAGTAATACGTAATTATAGAGTAATGCAAAACATTAGTAAACCTCTTGTTGGTAACACTTTTCGCAATACACTATTTCAGGCCGATCTGGAGCATAACCGGTCTTAAATTTTTCTTCGCAATGATTTTCTGCATGAGTATGAGGTGCAGTATTTTTATATGTATTTGTCTCATCAGCAGAACCTGCACACATACAAGATCTCTCGTATAAAAATATTTTTAGCCTATCGCTGATCCGGCGACTCTGGCGACACTCTATACAAAAAGTTGGGAGTGGAAGATTTTCTGCTTTTAAGAAATTTAATTCGTTCTCTATAACTCGATACGCTTTTTGACAATTTTCGCACTCAATGACTTCTTTTAAAATACCTGAGGTGACTTCTAAAATATCATCCGGCAAATCTCGAGATTTTTTTGTTATTTGATATTCGCCATGTGGAACATCTATCCACGCATAACCTTTATCTATAACTTCATTTTTTTGGAGCGGAAAGTGATCTACCACCATTGAGTTATTGTATCCATAGGGAGAAAATTCTATAGGGAAAAATTCTCCGTACTTATATATATTACCCATGGTATCAACATACGGCATTTCATCCATATGTTTTTTTATTTTCTCTACAATCTCAAAATACTCTTCTTTGGTGTATTGTTTATTAAAAATGCAATATTCTCTTTTCTTTAAACCAACGCACCCAAAGCAATTTGAACAAGAACGCAAGTGCATGGAGTACTCACAATCCCGTACATTTGGCCAGCAATCCCATAAGAATTTGGAACCATATGAGTTTGATCCTGAGCCACAGGTCTCATAGCATAACTCAGTGTGATCTCCCCACATCGAGATATCCATACAATCTTTATTCCCTTTTACCTGCATGTACTGAGAAAAACGTATATTTTCACTTTCTCTCACTAAGAAACTGTCATTTACATTTTTACATTCAGTAACATATGAGCCCGAAGAGTTGAGATTTTTGATACCTTGATTGTATTTGGTAAGTTGGGTATTCCAAAATTTCCTAGATTTTGCGCGCATTTCTTTTACTCCCGCAATTGTATTGAGCTTCATTTTTTCTAACTCTTTTTCGTATTCTTCCTTTGTATATTGCACATTGAAAATGCAATGACTTTTATTCCTCAAATTCACACAGCCGACGCAATCAGTACAACCCAAGCAATCTCTAGAAAACCAAAGGTTCGTGGATTGCACACACATAATTGAAAAAAAGCATTTATAGCAATTTTCAAGCCAAAAGCATTCGTAAGATCTTTCGCTATCAGCGACATTTGAATTATCAACGCAATCATGAGACCTGTCAGTCTGAGTACCGTACAGGCAGTTTTCGGAAAACTGTGAAGCAAATAAAAGGTAACAGTCTTTGAGACTTGTTGCGTTGGCACAGTAATCGCTCCGTATCATCCGAGACACATTTAGATTTAATGCTGGTACATCTTTATCAAGCTCAAATAGTTGCTCAAAAAACGGCTTAGAAAAGTCGTAGTCACGGCCATACTCCATCGCATCCCACGAGTCTCCGTACCACTCATCCGCAGTAATCATCTTTCGATTTGCCTGAGGTGGATACAAAGAAAAGATATCTTTCCCGGTAAACGCATCCTCAGTCCGAAAGAGCTTACGTTCATTTCTAAAAGCCATTCGTCTCTGCGCCCGACAAAGTGGACAAAATGTCGGCGGCGAAACCTTGATTTTTTCGTAAAAAGAAAAGTCCTCTGGCTCTATGGTGAAGTCTGTTTTGCAGTTTATACAATTCTTGGTTTCACTTGACATCATTTGTAATTAGAGTATAATGTAGGTATATTTGGCAGTTTGCCACGTCCCCCGCTTTATGCGGGGATTTACTTTTGTCTAATAAATAATACCAAAGCTAAAACCACATTCTCAAAATCAGCTTCGTCTAGGGTTCCCATCCTTTTATCTAAACGACGATAATCAAAGTGGCGCATCTGACTCACTACTACAGTATTTTTATTTCCTCCATGAGTAATAGTGACATACCAAGTTCCTTTTTTGATTTTACTAGTCAATGGTATACCCAAAAAAGAATACCGGTCTAATTTCCTTATTACTAGAATTGGTCTTCGGAAAAATTCGTTTTTCCCATTCATTTCTGAACCAACATTTTCTCCCACAGAACACCACCAGATTTCACGCTCTTTGAAGTATGGAGGTTGATGACTTCCTTGATCTAATTTTTCTTTAATCTTTATCCAACCAGAAAAATTTTTACTCATATTATATGCCATGTTGGTAAATATTTACCTTCGCAGGCCTCATTACCCTATCTCCTAGCTTGTAACCCTTTTGGATGACTTCGCTGATTGTGTGATCAAGTTCCTTTGTATCAGTCGGCATCATATTTATAGACTCATGAAGGCTCGGATCAAAGAGCTCACCTACCTTGCCGATCTCTTTGACCCCGTATTCTTCGAAAATGCCTCCCAGCTGCGAGTAAATGTACTCGACGCCCCGACGCCAGTTTTCGTCCACTTTGTTCCAGGCCTCCTTGTTTGCAAATGCCATACTAAAGCTATCCATGACTGTGAGAAAGCGATTGAGCACCTGCTCACGAAACAGCCCAGCAAAATTCGCCTGCCTGTTGGATTCTTCTTTTTTGTAATTCACAAAATCCGCTCGCTCTTTCTGCCAGCCGGTCAGGTATTCCTCCTTTTCTTTCTTTGCCTGCTTCAAGTCCATCCGGAGCTTCTTGAGCGTTTTCTTCAAGTCTTCCTCCCCGT
>CAYGIL010000055.1:0-4058 GCA_964349965.1 uncultured Candidatus Saccharibacteria bacterium
CACTCCATAGTTGTTAAATCATTTAGTATTTGAGTTCCACCTAGTTCCTTTATTCTCTTCTCAATAAAATCACTATTAATGTTGAGAACTTTTATCTCATGTTCTATCTCTATGTTCATATAAATTGAAAAATGTCACTTATTGCAATATCTTTTTTTGCCAAACGTAATTTAATCTCTTCAATAATATATTGGCGTTCAGTGGTATCGATATTTTTCAATGAGTATGGCACTCGACCATTATCTAGGCGATACAAAAATGTTCCTAAAATAAGCGTTGCCACCTCTGAAGGGTCAAATTCTAAATCATAAGAAGTATGATAAGAAGACTCAAAGGCTTCAAATAAACTGATTCCCAATTTTGGATTTTTAATATGATGCAATAAGATGTGTCCGATACAAAAAGCATAATCAAATACAGGATCCCCAGCACATGCTGTTTCAAGATCGACAAATGCCACCTCGTCAGAGTTGGTAAGAATATTTTTTGGGGAAAGTCCGCCAAGCAATACATGCTCTTTTTTGTTGCGAATTTTTTCAACTACTTTAGATAGGGCGTCAATATTCTGATACATATAACGGAAATTAAGAATTTCTGAAAAATCATTGTTTGGATTAAATTCCACTTGAACTGTCTTGCCTTTTGAATAACCGTGTATCTTTCCAAGAGCTGTTCCAATTTGCTTAGTAATATGTGGAATATCTTCTGGATTGTCTTCAGCAAGTTTTTCAATTAGTTGTTGACCTCCCACAAGAGCATCTGTCATCAACAAAAGACCTTGATCTGTATCAAACATAAGCGGTTTAGGAATAATATCTGGAAATGCTTCGTTAAAAAATTTGAGTGCAGAATACTCATATGCAACATCTTTTTTATCAACAGCGATACCCTCAACCTTTACGAGAGATGGACTTCTTTTTTTAAGAAAAAAGTAATCAGTCCCATTTGATAATCGAGTTACTTCGTGTATCAATCCGCCAGTAACTAAAGTACTTTCTGTCATCGTGCCTACACTCTCTTTGATTTTCTGATGCTCTTTAGGTGACATTAATGAAAAACGCCAATCAAGAAGATAAGATGGCGGTTCCTGCAATGAAGATTTTGCGTCTGTTGGACGCTCTAAGCTAGACAATACTTCCTCGAATGTCCAATTAAAACTTTCGTCAGCAGATAGTATTATATCTTCCTTATCATAGTGATTTAGTTGCTTAAGCAGTGTAATATGATATCCTGGACGATAACTATTTGCAGTTACTCCTCCATCTATACCTAGATTTATTTCCAACTCTTTGTTTTCTATGTCAGTGTCTTTTAATTCAGTTAGCACCTCCTCAAGACAATGTGTCCGTATTTTCTGGTCTCGAATTTTATCAAGACAATAAAAGAGGTGTTTTACTTTTGCAATGATTACGTGTCGATAAGTATCACGAGTAGATGACCACACATTCCGCTGAGCTTCAAATAGTGGTCCTATATCTCGTATAGTTACCTGCCCACGACTTATTTGAGCATCCAGATTTGAGACCGCCAATCGTGCATAATTATATTTTGGGATATACAAAGCAAGAAAAGCACGGATAATATTTATGCTTTCAACATCACTTTCTTCTTGGAAAAATTGTGCTTGATCTGGGTCAAACTGAGCAGTAAGACCTGACATGACACCCTGTCTATCCCAATACGGAATACTTACAGTATCTGAAGTACCGAGCTCTGGAAGTCCTGTGATCGCATGTACTTTCAGATGTGATTCAAAAAGTGACAAATCTTCAATTTTAGACATGTCAATTTCTCTTGGATTATCACCATTTATGGGATTAAGCAATTTTTCTTGTAAATAAATGTTTTTTGCTGCATCGTAAAATAGCTCTGGATGATTTTTTATTTGTTCCAAAGGAAAGTCAAAATATAGCCTTTCGACCACTACCCTTTCATTTTCATGCACGCCTCGAAATATAAATGGAGATACTATGGTCTTAGGAAATGATATAGTTTTTAACTCCGCATCTACTAAAGGCTTTCCTCCTTCTTTGATACTTAATAACTGTTCAAATTTTTTATTTTCCATATAGTTACATTCTGTAATTTGAAGTACGAAACTCCCTAGTAGTCTAATTATACTACAAAAATGATACCATATAAAAAACACCGTAGTGCTTTTTTGTTATTAATACTACTAGTCGAGTTATTTCCTAGCCACAATGATAGTCTCGGCGACCCCATAAGCAAAGCCTTCGGCTTGCTACGGGGCAGGCATTGTTCTGCATTACTTTCGGGCTGCTATTATTGTTTCAGCTACATTATTAGGGACGATATCATATCGCACGAATTCCATAGTGAATGACGCACGGCCTTCGGTCATCGAACGGAGGCCTGTCATGTAACCGAACATTTCAGAGAGCGGCACGATCGCGCGAACGACTTTGTTCATGCCGCGGTCTTCCATGCCTTCGATAAGTCCGCGCTTTGAAGACAGGTTTCCGGTCACGTCTCCCATGAATTTATCCGGAGTCACAACTTCTACTTTCATCATAGGTTCGAGGATAACCGGATTTGCACGTCGGCACGCATCCTGGATCGCCATAGATGCAGCGATCTTGAAGGCCATTTCGTTTGAGTCCACTTCGTGATACGAACCGTCCCATAGGTCGACAGATACGTTTACCATTTTGAATCCTGCAAGTATTCCGCGATCGAGACCTTCCTTGAATCCCTTTTCACAAGGAGCTATGTATTCCTGCGGAATAACGCCTCCTTTGATACTATTGATGAATTCAAATCCTTCGGAGCGCTTGGTGTTCTTTGGAAGGTCTTCTACTTCTTCCTTAGTGAGCATTTGCATTGGCTTAACCTTGATCTTGACGTGACCGTAGTTACCGCGGCCGCCGGACTGCTTGATGTATTTACCTTCAGCCTCCGAAGAACCATTGATCGTCTCACGGTATGCCACCTGCGGCTTGCCAACATTTGCTTCGACAGTAAACTCACGCTTCATGCGGTCTACGATGATCTCGAGGTGAAGCTCACCCATGCCGGCAATTATAGTCTCCCCTGTTTCCTGATCGGTAGATACTTTAAATGTCGGATCTTCCTGTGCGAGGCGGTTCAAAGCCATACCCATTTTTTCCTGATCAGCCTTCGTCTTTGGTTCGATACGGAGGGAGATAACTGGTTCAGGGAATACGATACGGTCGAGGATGATAGGAGCATTTTCGTCACAGATAGTATCAGAAGTAATCGTGTCCTTTAGTCCAACCGCTGCTGCGATCTCACCGGCAAACACTTTCTTTACTTCTTCGCGGTCGTTTGCATGCATACGGAGTATGCGACCGATACGTTCCTTGTTTCGAGTGCGAGGATTGTACACGTAGCTTCCTGCTGCAAGGCTTCCGGAGTATACGCGGAAGAAAATGAGCTGCCCAACGAACGGATCCGTAGCAACCTTAAATGCGAGAGCAGCAAAAGGCTCGCTATCAGAAGCATTTCGAACTGCAGGCTCCTCTGTTGCTTCGTCTATCCCAGGTATCGGAGGAATGTCAGTCGGAGCTGGCAAGTAGTCGACGACTGCATCGAGTACGAGCTGTACTCCTTTATTCTTGAGTGCACTTCCTGCAAATACAGGAAAGATCTCGTTTGCGATAACTGCTTTTCGGAGAGTCTTTTTCAAAACTTCGAGGTCAGGAATAATGCCTTCGAGGTATTCAGTCATCATCACGTCATCAGTCTCTACGATCTTTTCAACTAATTCATTTCTGTATCCTTCTGCTTCTTTGAGTAAGTTCTCGGGGATTTCCTTTTCGATAACCTGGTTACCCATTTCGCCTTCAAAGTAGTAGGCCTTCATGCGGAGAAGGTCTATAACACCTTCAAATTTGTCTTCGAGTCCGATCGGGATCTGTACCCGAACTGCCTTTTTACTCAAGCGTTCTAAAATTGTTCCGAAGGAATGCTCAAATGGTGCGCCCGTTCGGTCGAGCTTTTTCACGAAACAAATTCGAGGCACCTTTGCTTCGTTTTTTTTTTTAATGATACGGCGACCACCGAGATCTACACCAGCA